>DATAAQ010000192.1:0-7585 GCA_036260055.1 Gaiellaceae bacterium
TGCGTGCTCGGGAAGAGCTTCGCCCGCATCTTCCGCCGCAACTGCGTCAACCTCGGGCTGCCCATCGTGACGTGCGCCGAGGCGGCGGACGCGGCCGCGCCGGGCTCGCATGTCCGCGTCGACACGGACACGGGCGCGATCCGGGGCTCGAGCTCACGTTCGCCGACGAGGTGCGAGAGCAGGTCGACGACTTCGTCGCGGAGCAGGAGGCCGCCTACGAAGGGCGGGCCGCGGAGGTGGGCGTGGGGGAGGAGCGCCGCTGGGCTGACTACGGCCTCCTGCAGGCGTTCGACCGGCTCTCGCTCTACTTCTGCATGCGGGACGTCGAGAACGGGGAAGCCGCCGAGCTCGACGGGCTCCGCCTCGAGCCGCTCGGCCCCTGGCGCGTCCGCCTCGATCCGTACCCGTTCCCGGGACGGTCGGCCCGGTTCGAGCTCCTCCGCCGGGTCCTTCCCAAGCGGCCGTGGAGCGAAGACGAGTTCCGCGAGGAGTTCTTCGCCTCCGACCCCGTGCGCACCGAGATCGTGATCGAGAGCTGAGGGCGTCGACGCGCCCAAAGTCAGACATCGTGAGATAATCGCGCGGCGAGAGGCGGAGGAGGGAGGTCGCTCTGGAAGGCAAGATCGAGGTCAACGGCGTCAACCTCTGGTACCGCATCTCCGGCGAGGGAGAGCCCGTCGTCCAGATCCACGGCGCGGGCTTCGGGCACTTCAACTTCGACCTGGCGACGCCGGAGCTCTCGCGGCATTTCCGGGTCGTGGACTACGACATGCGCGGCTACGGGCAGTCCGACCGCCCCCTCCAGCGCTACGACATGGAGGTCTGGGCCGACGACCTCGCCGGGCTGATGGACGCCCTCGAGATCGCGCGGGCGCACGTGCACGGAACGTCGATGGGCGGGGCCATCGCGATCGTCTTCGCCGGCAAGTACCCGGAGCGGACGGGCTCGGTCGTGATCAACTGCGCCGCCGCGAAGCTCGGCCGCGCCGGACGGCTCATCTTCCGGAACTGGATCGACGTCGCCCGCCTCGATCCCGAGGGGCCCGGGAGCCGCACACTCGCCGAGCTGATCGCCTGGGAGGCGTTCTCGAAGGCGTTCCTCGAGCGGGAGGACGCGCCGGCGGCGATCGATAACACGCAGCGGATCCTGCGCGATTCGAACGACCTCGAGGTCTTCACCGCCGCCTGCCAGGCGCTCTGCGACATGGACCTGACCGGGTGGCTCCCCAAGGTCACGGCGCCCGCGCTCGTCCTCGGCGGCGACGAGGACGTGATGACGCCCTGGGACCAGGGGCCCGGCGGCGCCGGGCAGGAAGCGATCTACGAGGGGATACCCGGGGCGGAGAAGCACGTGATCCGTGGATCCGGCCACTCGACGATCTTCGACAACTCCGAGGAGCACAACCGCGTCGTCGTCGACTTCTTCCGCCGACACGCTCTCGGCTCCGCCTGACGGCTGCGCGCTAACGAACGCGGCCTGCGCTCGTCTCACCGCTCAGATGGTCCTTCCGCGGCGGGTGCTCGACCCCGGCGGCGCGATGTCGGACTTTGGCCCGACCCCTATTGACTCGCGCGGCGCCAGATCGTATACAAGCAGCTTCAGATGTCGGTAGCGGCACGCATCGGTTCGTCGCGAAAACCGGCGCCGCGGGCCGTCCGTACCCCCAACTCGCCAGCGGTCGGCGAGGAGAAAGGAGGGCTCCCGTGAGTGAGCGGGACTGGTTCGAGAGGATGCAGAGGGAGCGCATCACCCGGCGCAGGTTCGTCCACAGGGGCTTGGCCGGGGCGAGCGCGCTCAGCTTCGGGGGCCTCCTCGCCGCGTGCGGCGGCGACGGCGAGGGCGACGGCGGGGGCGCCGCGCAGGAGGCGGGCACCCAGGAGGCGGAGAAGTTCACCGGCACGCTCCGGGTCACGGGGCTCGGCGTCGACCTGATCGATCCGATCAGGGAGGCGGCGGAGCAGGCGCTCGGCTTCACGCTCGCCTTCGACGTGACGGACACGGTCACCGGCCGGAACAAGGTCGTCACCCAGCCCGACTCGCTCGACATCTTCTCCGGCTACTTCAACGACATCGACCAGATCTGGCCCAGCGGCAACATGGTTCCGATCCCGATCGACCAGATCGAGCGGTGGGACCAGGTGACCGGGCTCTACAAGACCGGCAAGGTCCAGGAGAACGAGAACGACCCCGACTGCCAGCTCGGCGACGGGGACGCCCCCTTCCGGAAGATGTACGTGACGGAGGACGGGGAGCTGACCACGTGGGCCGACCCGGAGGGCGGCGAGGTCTCGGGCGACGAGCCCGCGTTCGTGAACATGGTCGGCGGCAACTTCAACATGGACTCGATGGGCTACAACGGCGAGGTCATCCAGAAGGAGCCCAACGAGGTCAACTGGGACGAGCTCCTGAACCCCGAGTGGCGCGGCCGGGTCGCGGTGCTCAACGACCCGTCGATCGGGATGCAGGACGTCGCGAACGCCGCCGTCCAGGCGGGGATGATGGAGTTCGCGGACCTCGGGAACATGACGCAGGAGGAGATCGACGGCCTCATCAAGATCCTCCTCGACCTCAAGGGCAGGGGCCACTTCCGGGCGTTCTGGACGACCTTCGACGAGTCGGTCACGCTCATGCAGTCGGGCGAGGTCGTCATCGAGTCGATGTGGTCGCCGGCCGTGGCGCTCCTCCAGTCGAGCGGCCACCCGACGCGCTACGCGTCGCCCGAAGGCGGCTTCCGCGGCTGGGCGGGCGGCATGGGGATCATGCGCCACGTGACCGAGGATCCCTCCAAGTACCAGGCGTGCCTCGACTACATCAACTGGTGGCACCAGGGCGAGGCCGGCGCGATCATGATGCGGCAGGGCTACTACAACGTCGTCCAGGAGACGAGCCGCGAGTTCGTCGAGCCGTTCGAGTGGGACTACTGGATCGAGGGCAGGCCCGCCTCCCAGCCGATCCCGAACCCGTTCGGTCAGGAGACGGCGGGAATCCCGATCGGCTCGGTTCGCGACGGCGGAGCGTTCACCGAGCGCGCCTGCGTCTACAGCTCCTGGAACTCGCTCATGGACGAGCAGCAGTACCAGGTGCAGCGCTGGAACGAGTTCCTGGCCGCCTAGCTAGGATCTCGACGGGCATGGCTCGCGAGGAGATGCTGACGCATCAGGAGGGGGCCGCCGCGGCGGCCCCCTCGAAGCCTTCGGCCTCGGGCGGGCTCGAGCTCCGGAGCCTGACCAAGCGCTTCGGCGAGGACGTCGTCGCCGTGGACGCGATCGACCTCCACATCGAGCACGGCGAGTACGTCGTGCTCCTCGGCCCCTCGGGCTGCGGCAAGACGACGACGCTCCGCATGATCGGTGGGCACGAGGAGCCGACGAGCGGGGACATCGTGCTCGACGGCCAGAGCCTCCTCGGCCTTCCGCCGGACAAGCGCCCGACGACGACGGTCTTCCAGCACTTCGCGCTCTTCCCGCACCGGAGCGTGCGGGAGAACGTCGAGTTCGGGCTGAAGATGCACGGCGTCGGCAAGGAGGCCCGCAGGGAGCGGGCCCGCGAGGCGCTGGACATGGTCGGGCTCCGCGAGATGGCCGACCGCAAGCCGAGCGCGCTGTCCGGCGGCCAGCAGCAGCGCGTGGCGCTCGCCCGCGTCCTCGTGATGGAGCCGAAGGCACTCCTCCTCGACGAGCCGCTCGGCGACCTCGACCGGCTCCTCCGCCTGCGCATGCGCGTCGAGCTCCGGAGCCTGCAGCGCCAGACGGGCCTGATGTTCATTCACGTGACGCATGACCAGGAGGAGGCCCTCTCGGTCGCGGACAGGATCGTCGTCATGCACGAGGGCCGCATCGAGCAGGTCGCCGACCCGTACACGATCTCGACGAGGCCCGAGAACGTGCAGGTCGCCGCCTTCATGGGCGACAACAACATCTTCCACGGCACCGTCGCCTCGCGCGACGGCGAGCGCCTCCGGCTCGAGGGCGAAGACGTCGAGATCAGCGCGTTCGGGCCGCAGGACGGGTTCGACGTCGGCGCAACGGCGGCGGTCTCCGTGCGGGCGGCGGCGGTACGCGTCGACACGGACGGCGCGACCGCGGCGGGGCCGAACCAGATCGCCTGCACGATCGACGTCGTCGAGTACCTCGGCGACCTGGTGAAGCTGCACGTCTCGGTGGGCGGCAAGCGCCTGCTCGCCAAGGTCTCCGGCGACCGCTATCCCGAGTTCCAGGGCCGCGAGGGGTCGACCGTACGGCTCTCCTGGAAGGAGGAGGATGTCCAGCCCCTCCGATCGTGAGGGAGGGCTGACGGCGGGCGGCCTCCGCACGCAGGAGATCGAGCAGGCCGAGCAGATCCTCGACGCGCGCCGGCAGGAGACGGCGGCGCTCGGCGAGCGGGCCCGCGCGTCCGCGCGCGGCCGCCGCGGCCTCGTGACGGCCGCCTGGACGGCGCCGGGAGCCCTCTGGCTCCTCTTCTTCCTGCTCGCGCCCGTCGTCATGATCGTCCTCGTCAGCTTCTGGACGCGCACCGTGAGCGGCTTCGAGGCGGTCTGGACGCTCGAGAACTACGAGTTCCTCTTCAGATCGAACGTCTACTGGAGCCAGCTCTGGGACAGCTTCTGGCACTCGCTCGTGATCGTGGCCGCCGCCCTCATCCTCGGCTTCCCGGTCGCCTACTTCCTCGCCATCAGCGTCACGAGCCTGCGCATGCAGATCGCCCTCTTCATCGTCGCCCTCGCCCCGTTCTGGACGAGCTACCTCATCCGGGCCGTCGCGTGGATTCCGATGATGGGTCGCCAGGGCGCGCTGAACACCGCGCTCCAGGAGGTCGGCCTCATCGACGCACCGCTCGACATCCTCCTGTTCTCGGACTTCGCGGTCACCGTCGCGATGCTCCAGCTCTACATCCTCTTCATGATCGCCCCGCTCTTCTTCATGCTCGCGCAGATCGACAGGAGCTCGCTCGAGGCCGCCCGCGACCTCGGCGCGAACTCGTTCAAGACGTTCCGCGAGGTCATCCTCCCGCAGGCCATGCCCGGCGTCGTGATCGGGTCGATCTTCGTGTTCATCCTCACGATGGGCGAGTTCGCGACCGTCCGCATCATCGGCGGCGGGCAGGTCGCCTCGGTCGGGACGATCGTCCAGACGCAGGTCGCCTCCGTGCAGTTCCCGCAGGCGGCCGCCTCCGCGGTCTTCCTCGTCGTCGCCATGTTCCTCGGGGTGTTCGTCCTGCTCCGGTTCTCGAACCTGAGGGAGGAGCTCTGATGCAGCGCGGCCGCTGGACGAGGCGGATCCTCGCCGTCTACTTCCTCCTCTTCCTCCTCTTCCTCTACGGGCCGATGATCGTCATGGCGGCGCTCTCCTTCCAGGGGCCGCAGGGTGCCGTCACCTTCCCGATGCGAGGCCTGGGCGTCCACTGGTGGGACCAGCTCGTGAACGGGCCGCGCGCCGAGAGCATCCGCGAGACGGCCATCCGCTCGCTCGAGCTCGCGGCGGTGGCCGGGATCATCGTCGCGATCCTCGCGCTGACGCTCTCGATGGGCTACCGCCGGCGCTTCCGCGCCGACAGCGCCCTCTTCTACCTCGTCATGCTCGCGCTCATGACCCCCGGCATCCTCCTCAGCCTCGGCACGGCGTTCTTCTGGCGGTTCATGGGCGAGCGGACCGGGCTCTGGGAGACGGCGCTCGGCACCAACGTCGTCTGGGGGCTCCCCTTCGGCTTCCTGATCATGGTGGCCGTCTGGAACCGCTACGACGACGCCGTCGAGGAGGCCTCCCGCGACCTCGGCGCCGGCAGCCTGCGGACGTTCCGAGAGGTGACGCTGCCCCTCGTCTGGACGGGGCTGCTCGGCTCCTTCCTCTTCGGGTTCACGCTCGCCTGGAACGAGTACGACCGCACCGCGCTCCTCGCCGCCGGCGAGAACACCCTGCCGCTCGAGATCTTCGCGCTCACGGTCGGCTCCGTCATCCGGCCGGACCTCTACGCGCTCGGCACCGCCACGACGGCGGTCTCGCTGCTCGCGGTCGTCATCTTCCTCGCGGCCGCCGCGATCATCCTCCGCCGCCGCGCGAGGCAGCTCCGCTCCCGGCGCGAGCTCGCCGAGACGGCCACGGAGGTCCCGCATCCCGAGCCCCTCGGCGTGCCGGCCTCCACCTCGCGGTAGCGGGGCTCGTGCAGGTCGTCGTCGTCTCCACCGGCGGCACGATCGGCATGCGCCCCGACCCGGCCACCGGAAAGCTCGTACCCGCGGTGAGCGGCGAGGAGCTCGTGGAGATGCTCGGGTGGGAGGACGGGCCCCCGCTCGAGCTCGACGACTTCGCCCGCGTGCCGAGCTTCGACATGCACGGCGGGCTCGCGCTCGCCCTCTCCGATCGCGTGCGCGAGCACTGCGCCCGGGACGACGTCGCCGGCGTCGTCGTCACGCACGGGACCGACACGATGGAGGAGAGCGTCTACCTCGTCGACCGCCTGCTCGACTCCGAGAAGCCCGTCGTCCTCACGGGCGCGCAGCGCGCGGCCGACGAGCCGGACTCGGACGGCCCCCGGAACCTGCGGAGCGCCATTCGCGTCGCGCTCGCCCCGGAGGCGCGGAGCCGCGGCGCGCTCGTCGTCTTCGACGGCGAGGTCCACGCCGCCCGGGAGGCGCGGAAGGTGCACACGAGCGCCCTCCGCGCGTTCGCCTCACCCGCGTACGGGGCGCTGGGCCACGTGGACGGGGCGCGCGTCGTCTTCGGGCGGCGGCCCGACCGCAACCCTCCGCTCCCACGCCCGTCGGCGGAGCTGCCCCGGGTCGACCTCATCCGCCTCTACGCGGGCGCGGACGACACCCTCCTGCGCGCCTCCCGCGAGGCGGGGAGCCGGGCGATCGTGCTCGAGGGAACGGGCCGGGGCAACGCGAACGAGCGCGTGCTCCCGGGCGTCGAGGCGGCCGTCCGGGCGGGCGTGCCCGTCGTCGTCTGCTCCCGCTGCGTCGCCGGGCGGGTCGAGCCGGTCTACGGGCGGGGCGGCGGCAAGGACCTCGCCGAGGCGGGGGCCCTCTTCGCGGGCGACCTCGCCGGGCCGAAGGCGAGGGTGCTCGTCCAGCTCGCCCTGGCGGCGGAGCTCGACGTCGAGAAGACCCTTGCCGCCGAGGCGGGCTGAGGGTTAGGCTCGAAAGTCAGACAAAGGAGGTCAGCGATGTCCGTACTCATCAAGGGCGGCCGCATCATCACGGCGGCCGACGACTACGTCGGCGACGTCTACATCGACGGCGAGACGGTCTCGACGATCGGCGAGTCCCTCGACGTCCAGGCCGACAAGGTCATCGACGCGAGCGGCAAGTACGTGCTCCCGGGCGCGATCGACCCCCACACCCACATCGAGATGTTCTTCGGCGGCACCACGACGTGCGACGACTTCACGTCGGGCACCGTCGCCGCCGCCTTCGGCGGGACGACCTCCCTCGTGGACTTCTGCATGCAGGCGCCGGGCACGCCCTTCCCCGAGGCGCTCGAGAACTACTTCGAGAAGATCGACCGCGCGAAGCCGGTGGTCGACGTCGGTTTCCACATCGGCATCACCGACCTCGAGGGCGGCGGGGGGCTCGAGGCGCTCGGGAAG
>DATAAQ010000193.1:0-3185 GCA_036260055.1 Gaiellaceae bacterium
GGGCGCCGCGCCGCCCGCGCGCGAAGCGCTCGAAGATCCGCTCGCGGTCGGCCGCAGGGACCCCCGGCCCGGTGTCCGCGACCCAGAGCCGTACCCAGGCGCCCTCGGTCGCGGCGCCGATCGCGATCCGGTCGCCCTCGACGGTGTGCTCGACCGCGTTCGAGGCGAGGTTCATCAGCGCCTGCGTCAGACGCTGGCGGTCGGCGACGATGACGCCGCGGCCGCGACTCGCGACGACCCACTCGCCCTCGGAGAGCGCGCTGACCTTCCCCTCGAGCTCGTCCGTGAGCATCCCGACCTCGACCGTCGTGAGATCGAGGAAGTCCGGCTGCTCGTGCTTAGCGAGGAGCAGGAGGTCGTCGACGATCCTGCTCATGCGGTCGAGCTCGTCGACGACGAGCGCGAGCGTCTCGCGCCGCTGCTCGGGGTCGTCCTCCAGGAGCTCGAGGTGGCCGCGCACGATGGTGAGCGGTGTCTTCAGCTCGTGGCCGGCGTCGTCGACGAACCGCCGCTGGGCGGCGAAGGCGTCCTCGAGCCGGTCGAGCATCTCGTTTGCCGTGGCCGTGAGCTGCGCGATCTCGTCGCGCCCGCGTACCGGGATGCGGCGGCTGAGGTCCGTCTCCGTGATCGCCCGCGCCGTCGTCGTCAGCTCGGTCACGGGAGTGAGCACGCGGTCGGCCAGCCGCCATGCCAGGAGCGACCCGAGCAGGAGGATCGCGAGCCCGACCGCCCCGGCTGCACGGACGATCGCGTCGGAGTCGGCGAGCGCCCGCTCGCGGAAGATCGCAGCGACGAAGACCCCGGCCGTTCGCTCCCCTGCCTTCAGCGGAACGGCGAGGTACTCGACGCGCCCGGCGGGCGTGTCCACGCTTCCGCGGTCGGGCTCCCTGATGGTCGCCCAGCGCTCGACGAGCGCGGGATCCGTGTCCAGGCGGTAGGGGACGACCTGCCGGCTGCGGAGAAACGGTCGTCCGTCGACGAACGTGATCAGGGCCTCGTTGCGGGAGGCGACGTTGCGCTGCAGGTACGCCTCGAAGATCCGCTCGGCGCTGCCGCCGAACGGCCTTCCCGTCTCCGGGTCGTTGCCGTTCGCGAGGCGGCGCAGCTCCAGCGACTCCTGGACGAGGTCGTGGTCGATCTGCTCGTCGATGCGCAGGTGGAGCACCTCGCGCGTGACGAGCACCGAGGCGACCGTCGCGAGCACGAGGAGCCCGATGAACCAGACGAGGATCCGCGTCCGCAGGCTCGACGGGACGAGGCGCGCTCGCCGCGCGAGCGGCGCGAGCGACCCGGCCGCGAAGCGCCGCCAGCGCGCCGTCAGGGCCTCAGTCGTCGCCGTCGTCGGAGCCCTCGTCGTCGGCATCGTCGTCCGGGGCGTCGTCGTCGCCCCCCGCCGGAACGGGCGCGGGGCTGGGGACCTCGTCCGCCCCGTCACCGTCCGGGCCGCGCCGCTGGTCGCGCTCCCGGCGGGGCTCCTCCTGGCCCCCTGGGCGACCCCGCTGCTCGCCCTCCCGCCCCCCGCGGTCCGGGGAGAGCTCGATCGCCCGAACGGTCGGCGGCTGGGGCGAGCTCCGATCGAAGGCCGCCGCGCCCAAGAGGAGCGCGGCCGCCACGACGGCCAGGGCGAGCACGCTGCGCACGATCTTCATCTTCCGGCAGCCCGGGAAGAGAAGGATGAGAGAAACATGAGACTTCTCTCATCCATGTCTCATGATCGGTTCATCGCCGTCCCATAGGCTGCCGACGCCATGGTGACAGCCCGTGACTCGTGGGCGTTCGCAGAGGGCGCCGAGCTCGCGCCCGGCCGCCACGCCGTGCAGCTCCTGGGCGGCGGCCACCGCTACGAGGCATATCTCGCCTGGGACGACGAGCTCTACACCCTCGTCGTCGCCAAGCTGGTGCGCCCCGACCAGGCCGGCGACGCCTCGAGCCTCGAGGTGCTCTCGCGCGAGGCGCGGGCGCTGGCCTCTCTCAGCCACCCCGCCATCGTCCGCTCGTTCGGCGCGGTGCTCGACGGCGACCACCCCCACCTCGTCCTCGAGTTCCTCGACGGGCCGCGCCTCTCCACGCTGATCAGGCGGTATCCCGTGATCGTCGAGCAGCTGCTCCCGCTCGCGCTCGAGCTCTGCTCCGCCCTCCACTACCTGAGCAGGCGCCGGATCGTCCACCTGGACGTGAAGCCGCGGAACGTGATCATGTCCGGCCCGCCCCGGCTCATCGACCTGAGCGTCGCCACCGGCCTCGACGAGCTCGAGCGGATCAAGAGCCCGATCGGCACGGACGCCTACATGGCGCCGGAGCAGTGCGATCCCGCGCTCTTCGCCGCGATCGGGCCGCCGAGCGACGTCTGGGGGCTGGGGGTGACGCTCTACGAGGCGGTCTCGGGAGCGCGGCCGTTTCCGCCTGGCTCCCAGAAGGGCGACTACCCGCAGCTGCGGATGGATGCGCAGCCGCTGCCGGCCGACGTCCCCGCGCCGCTCGCGGCCGTCGTCATGAGCTGCCTGGAGAAGCGGCCCGGCGACCGGCCGACCGCCGCCGAGATCGCCGGCACGCTGGAGCCGTGGGCGGCCGAGCTCCCGCGTCCGCGCATCGGCCTCTTTCGCCCCGGCGGACGCATCCGCACGAGCGACTTCGCTCCTCGCTAAGAGCATTCTCATCCCCCTCTCACGGCGGCCTCATCCCGGCTCGGAAGACTCGGGAGCAGACCAGAAAGACTCACGCCGACAGGGAGGCAGGAGATGAACTTCAACATGGGCAAGCTCGCGGTTCTCCTCGTCGCCGTCGCAATCGCGGCGGGCGGCGTCGGGGCGGCCGTGGCCGACTGGCGCAGCTCGGACGCCGGCACGTCGATCCAGCTCGCGTCCGACGACGCGCGGAAGAACGAGCTCGACGACGAGATCGCGGCCGCCGACGACGACGAGGGCGACGGCGACCGGACGCGCGGGGACGACGGCACCGACGGCGGGAACAACACCGGCGACGGCGACCGCACCCGCGGCAACGACGGCACCGGCGGCGGGGACAACACCGGCGACGGCGACCGCACCCGCGGCAACGACGGCACCGGCGGCGGCGACAACACCGGCGACGGCGACTGGACGAACGGCAACGACGGCACCGGCGGCGGCGACAACACCGGCGACGGCGACTGGACGAACGGCAACGACGGCACGGCCGGCGGCGAC
>DATAAQ010000194.1:0-22054 GCA_036260055.1 Gaiellaceae bacterium
CAAGAAACGGCAGGCCGGCGAAACATTGCTCTGTGCACGACAAGATCGGGTCGGCCGAGCGCTCCGGATGAGCGTGCCTGCGGATCGCGCCTCCCGCGAACGAAGGAGCCCAGTGATGCAAGCTGGAGCACGCACGCCTGCCGTACTCGCGCTGCTTGTGGCCGCCGGAGCCCTTAGCGTGCCGGCGCCGGCGCAGGACTCGATCGGCATCGAGATCGGAGACGCGACGGTCACGGCTTCAGACGACGCCGGAGTCATCGAGGTCGAGGCCGCGCGCGGGCGCACCGCCGCGACGATCGGCGTTGGCGACGTCAATCTCGTGGAGACGAGCGGCGGGGAGACGACCAGCGTCGTCTCGACCGGCACGGAGAGCGGGAACGCGATCGACGCGAACCTGACGAGCGGAGAGACGGGTGCCCGGGCGGCCGTCACGTGTACGAACGCGGGAGCCGGGCTGAGAGAGATTCGCGTGGCGGCCTCGGTCGGGGCGTGTGCCGAGACAAAGGGCTCCGTGCCCGCCGCCGAGACGGAAGCTTCGAGCGGCGGCACGATGCTCGAGGCGCTCGTCGGCTGCATCGACGTTGCCGGGGCGAGCGGGGACCTGACCGGCGGCGCATCCGTCGGCGTCTGCGGCGGAGGGAGCGGGCCCTCCGGCGCCGCAGCCCTGCGCGGCTCGACCGGGGATACCGAGGCGGAGGGCGAGGCCGGCTGCGTAAGGGTCGGCGGCTCGAGCGGCGACACGGGCGCCGTGGCTTCCGGCGGATCCTGCGCGGGCGCTGTCGGCGGCGGTGACGGCGGCGACGCGGGGATTCCGGACGGCGGCGGGGGGGCCGTCGAGTCGGAAGGAGGCGGCTCCGGCGTTGGCGGCGCGTTCGCCTCCCGCGGGGATCGCATTGCAGCCCTGCGAGAGTTGGGCCAGGGGACGCTTCCCTTCACTGGAATGCCGCTCTGCGCGCTGGCGCTAGCCGGGCTCGCGGCCGTCCTCGTCGGCGGAGCCCTCTACCGGCGACGAGACATGCCCGCGTGAGCTCAGCCGCGCCCTCGCGGCGACGCCTCAGAGGTGGCCCGCCTGGCCGGCGACGGCCGGCTCGAGTGCCTCGAGCGCGAGGTCGACGTCCGCCTCGTCGTTGTAGAGGTGGAAGCAGAAGCGCACCGAGCCGGCTCGCACGGAGCACGCGATACCGGCCGCGCGTAACCGCTCCACCGCCGCGGCGGCGTCCTCGATCCGCACGCGCACGATCGGCGAGGCGGGCTCCGGCAGCCCGAGCCCGGCCGCGAAGCGTCGCGCGAGCGCGAGGTCGTGCTCGGCGACGCGCTCCGCCCCCAGCTCGGCGAGTAGCTCCAGGCTCGGGCGCGCTCCCGCCGCGACGAGCCAGGGGAGGGAGACGTCGAGCCGGCGGGCGTCGGGGGTCAGCTCGGGAATGCCGTAGTAGGTCTCGTACGGGCTCGCGCGCGACTTCCAGCCGGCCGTCCACGGCTCGATCGCCGCGAGGAGGTCGCGCCGAACGTAGAGAAAGGCGAGGCCGCGAGGCGCGAGCAGCCACTTGTACGGATGCGCGGCGAGATAGGCGATGCCGTCGACGGCGACGGGAACGGCGCCGACAGCCTGCGTGGCGTCGACGAAGAGCGGGACGCCCGTGGCCCGCAGCGCGTCGACGTCGGCGCGCGCTCCGTCCGCCGACTGCACCGAGCTGACCGCCACGAGCCTCGTCCGCGCGTCGACGGCGCTCGCGAGCTCGTCCAGCGGCGTCAGGCGGAGGTCGACGCCGCTCCGCTCGAGCCCCCGCCAGGGAAGGAGCGTCGACGTGAAGTCGTCCTCGCAGAGGACGACGTTGTCCCCGCGGCCGGCCGCGAGGCTGGCGGCGACGAGCCCGGCCGCGACGGACGCGGCCGGGAGGAGCGCGACGTCCTCCGGGCTCGCGCCGACCAGCCCGGCGAAGAGAGCGCGACACGCCTCGCCGTCGTCCTCCCACCGGCGCCACGGCGCCCGGCCGCGCCAGCCCGCCAGGGCTCGCTCGACGGCTTCGACGGAGGAGCGCGGCGGCAGGCCGTACGTGCCCGTGTCCAGGTAGCCGCGGGCCTCGGACGCCTCGTACTCAGACGGCGCGAGCAATGTCGTCCAGGGCCTCGGGGTTCTCGACGGAGGAGAGATCGCCGGGGTCGTTGCCCAGAACCTTCGCGCGAACGGCCCGGCGGACGATCTTCGCGCTCCGCGTCTTCGGCAGGGCGCCGACGAAGACGACGCGGTCGGGGCGGAATGCGTTCCCGAGGTCGGCGGCGGCGAGGCCGGCGACGTCGCTCGCCAGCTCCTCCGACGCCTCGTAGCCCGGTGCGAGGACGCAGAAGACCCAGGCCACCTCGCCCTTCACGTCGTGGGGGACGCCGACCGCCGCCGCCTCGGAGACGGCGGCGTGGGCGACGACGGCCGACTCGATCTCGGCCGGCCCGATCCGCTTGCCCGCGATGTTGAGCGTGTCGTCGCTTCGCCCGTGGAGGAACCAGTACCCGTCCTCGTCGGCGGACGCCCAGTCCCCGTGCACCCACACGCCCGGGAGCCGCCGCCAGTAGGCGTCGAGGTAGCGTTCGGGATCGCGCCAGAAGCCGCGCGTCATCCCGGGAAAGGGCTTGCGGCACACGAGCTCTCCCACCTCACCCGTGCCGACGAGCGAGCGCCCCTCGCCGTCGACGACGTCCATCGCCATACCGAGGGCGGGGCCGCCGAGCGAGCACTCCTTGATGGGAATCGCCGGCGTGGGCGAGAGGAAGCAGGCGCCGACCTCCGTGCCGCCCGAGCAGTTGATGATCGGGCAGCGGCCGCCGCCCACCTTCTCCAGGAGCCAGCGGTACGGCGCCGGGTTCCAAGGCTCGCCGGTCGTGACGATCGTCCTCAGGGAGCCGAGGTCGACGCGCGGGTTTCCGTGCGGGATGAGCGCCCGGACGAGCGTCGGCGAGAGGCCGAGCACGGAGACGCGCTCCTCCGCGACGAGATTCCAGAGACGGTCGGGCGGCCAGTCGGGCGCACCCTCCGCGAACACGAGAGTGCAGCCGAGCGCGCCGCCGCCGACCACCTTCCACGGCCCCATGATCCAGCCCATGTCCGTGGCGAAGTGGACGACATTCCCGGGGTGGGCGTCGGCCTGGTAGGCCACCTCACGTGCGATGGAGACGAGGAACCCGCCCTGCACGTGGACGACGCCCTTCGGCTTGCCGGTCGTTCCCGACGTGTACGTCAGGAGGTACGGATGCTCGGAGTCCACCTCCAGCGGCGGCAGCTCGCCGGGGCTGCCGGCGACGGCCTCGCCCCAGCCGGCGTCGCGCGACCACGGGACGACGTGCTCCACGGAGGGAGCCTGGCCGACGGCCTCCTCGACGGTCGCGAGCATCTCGAGCCGCTTGCCCCGCCGAAGCGACCAGTCGGCGCAGAGAACGACCTTGGCCTCCGAGTCGTGGAGGCGCTGGGCGACGGCGGGCGCCGCGAACCCGGAGAAGATCGGCACCTGTACGGCGCCGACGTGCGCGCACGCGTGCGACGCGACGGCCACGTCGGGGCACATCGGCATGTAGATCGCCACGCGGTCGCCCGGCTCGACCCCGAGGCCGACGAGTGCCTCGGCGAGTCGCGTGACGTCCTGCGAGAGGCGGCGCCACGTCGTCTGCCGGCGCAGCCCGTCCTCGCCGCGCATGACCGCCGCGACGCCGTCGGGATTGCGCTCCGCCCAACGGTGGACGCAGTTCCAGGCGAGGTTGAGGCGCCCGCCGACGAACCACGTCGTCCACTCGGGGCCGCGCTCGTCGTCGTAGACGCGCTCCCAGCGGCGGGAGAACTCGAGGCCCATGTCGTCGATCGCGGCCGGCCAGAACCACTCGGGCTCCTCCTGGGAGCGGCGGACGAGGTCCCAGTAGTCCTCGATCTCGTGCCGGCGCATGAGGCGCACGACGTTCGCGTCGGCGAGGACGCGCGCGTCGGGGCGCCAGGCGAACTCGCTCACGCGAGGAAGTCTACGAAGCCCGGCGTCCGCGCCAGAACGAGCGGCGCGGCTCGCCGAGGAGGTCGGAGCCCTCGCCGGCCGTGCGCGCGGCGGCGAGGAAGTCGTCGGCGGTCAGCGTCATCAGCTCCTCCGCGCCCGGCGGCCGGCCCGGCGGGCGCTCCGCGAGCCGGAGGGCATGGGCGTTCAGCGCGTGCTCGAACAGCGTGCGCGCGAGACGCGCGTTGCCGAAGCCCTCGCCCCGGCGGGCGGCATCGAAGAGCGTGCGGAGCGTCCGCTCGCTCCCCTCGCCGAGCCGGTACTCGGCGCCCGTGGCGAACTTCCGCGCGATCTCGACGAGCTCGTCGGTCGTGTAGTCGGGAAAGACGATCTCGCGCGAGAAGCGGGAGCGGAGACCGGGATTCGACTCGAGGAACTGGCGCATCAGGCGCGGGTAGCCGGCGACGATGACGACGAGGCGCTCGCGCTGGTCCTCCATTCGCTTGAGGAGCGTCTCGATCGCCTCGGGGCCGAAGTCGAGCCGCCCGGCATCCGGCGCGAGAGCGTACGCCTCGTCGACGAACAGGATTCCGTCGAGGGCTCTGCGCACCACGCGGTTCGTCTTCAGAGCAGTCATGCCGACGTACTGGGCGACGAGCCCCGAGCGGTCGACCTCGACGAGGTGCCCGCGCCGCAGGAGGCCCATCGCCCGGTACATCTGCGCGAGCAGGCGCGCGACCGTGGTCTTCCCGGTCCCGGGGTTGCCGAGGAAGACCAGGTGCTGGCTCGTCGCCACCTCGGCGAGCCCGTGCTCCTTCCGCATGCCCTGCACCTCGAGGAAGGCGACGAGCGCGCGAACCTGCTCCTTGACGGTTTCGAGCCCGACGAGCGCGTCGAGCTCCGCCTGGAGCTCGGCGAGCGAGCGCGGGGGCGCCGACGGCGCGAGGTTCTCGAACTCGGGCACGCCGAGCTGCTCGCCGACCGTGCCGAGCCAGCGCCGAGCGTCGTCGAGGGGATTCCGTCCCAACAGCCCCTCTGTCCCCGGTAGGGCGGACCGGAAAACGGCGTGTCACGGACCTTGACACTGAGTGAGCGCTCATTCATAATGGGTGAGTGCTCACTCAGCAGAGCCCGAAGGACATGCGGGAGAGGATCCTCTCCGCGGCCGAGGACGTTGTCCGGGCCCGCGGGGCCGCGCACGCGACCACTCGGGAGATCGCGCGAGCCGCGCGGTGCTCCGAAGGCAGCATCTACGTCCATTTCCGGGACAAGGACGAGCTGCTCGTCGCCCTCGTCGTCGAGCGGCGGCCCCAGTTCGCCCGGCTGCGCGACCTTCCCGCGCTCGCCGGGAAACGGACGCCGCGCGAGAACCTGGAGGAGTTCGTCGTCGAGGCCGTGGCGCTCCTCGAGGAAGTCCTTCCGCTCCTCTCGGGGCTGCTGGCGGACCCTGACCTGCTCGCCCGGTACGCCGAGCACCTCCGCGAGCGGCGCGCCGGGCCGTACGAGGTCCTGGAGGCGCTGCGCGGCTACCTGCGGGCCGAGCAGCGCGCGGGACGAATCGACGCCGGGCTCGACCCCGCGTTCACCGCCGCGCTCGTGCTGGCGGCCGTGCGCGGGTTCGTGCTCTCGTCCCGGTTCCTGCGCGATCTCGGGCCGATCTCGGGGCGACGCTTCGCCCGGGGGCTCGTCGAGACGGTCCTGCGCGCGGACGGCGGCGGCGAAGGCGGGGCGCACCCGGCGCCGGTGAGCTGACTCAGGAACGACCGACTTCGAGGAGGAGGAACAATGCGAGCGAGGATCTTCGCGGAAGAGAACCGCAGGTGGTGGACGCTCGGCGCCCTCGCCTTTGCCCTCTTCATGATCATGCTCGACAACACGGTCGTGAACGTCGCGCTGCCCTCCATCCAGCGCGACCTCGGGATCGGCCTCTCCGAGCTCGAGTGGACGGTGAACGCCTATGCCCTCACGTTCGCCGTGCTCATGCTCTCCGGCGGAAAGCTCGCCGACTTCTTCGGCCGCCGGCGAGTGTTCCTGATCGGGCTCGCCGTCTTCACGCTCTCCTCGCTCGTCTGCGGACTCGCCACGACGGGCGGGACGCTGATCGGCGCGCGGACGGTTCAGGGTGTCGGGGCGGCCCTGATGATGCCGGCGACGCTCTCGATCATCTCGGCCACCTTCCCGCCCCACCAGCGCGGGATGGCGATCGGGATCTGGGCGGGCGTCTCCGCCATGGCGCTCGCGATCGGCCCCCTGATCGGCGGCCTCCTCACGCAGCACATCGACTGGAGCTGGATCTTCTTCGTCAACGTGCCGATCGGCGTGCTCGGCTTCGTGGTCGGCCGCCTCGTCATCCGGGAGTCACGCGACACGTCGGAGGAGCAGCGGCTCGACGTGCCGGGCCTCCTCGCGTCGGGCGTCGCCCTCTTCGCGCTCACGTTCGCGCTCGTGGAGGGGAACGCCTACGGCTGGAGCGACCCGGTGATCCTCGGCCTCTTCGCGCTCGCCGCCCTCGCGCTCGCGGCGTTCGTCCTGCTCGAGCTGCGCCAGCGGGCGCCGATGCTCGAGCTCGGCCTCTTCCGCAGCCCGACGTTCGCGGGCGCGAACGTCGTCGCCCTCCTCGTGACGCTCGCGATGTTCGGCGTCTTCTTCTTCATGTCCATCTACATGCAGAACGTCCTCGCGTACTCGGCGGTCGAGACCGGCGCCGCGTTCCTCCCGATGACGGTCCTCATCATCCTGATCGCCCCCGCAGCGGGGCGCTTCTCGGACCGGATCGGCTCGCGCTGGCTCATGACCGCGGGGATGACGCTGCTTTCGATCTCGCTCGTCCTCTTCTCGCGGCTCGGCCTGGACTCCGGGTTCTGGGACATCTTCCCGGGGCTGATCGTCGGCGGGCTCGGCATGGCCTCCGTCATGACGCCGATGACCGCTGCGGCGCTCGGCTCCGTTCCCGTGGCGAAGGCGGGCGTCGGTTCGGGCGTGCTCAACACCTTCCGCCAGGTGGGCGGGGCGCTCGGCATCGCGGTCATGGGCGCGATCGTCGCCGCGCACGTCGACCTGAGCGGCGGCCGGCCGGATCCGGCGTCGTTCATCGACGGCTTCCGGACGGCGCTGCTCGTGAGCGCGGGCTTCGCGCTTCTCGGCGCGGTCGTCGCCGCTGCGACCGTTCGCAAGCATCGCCACCTCGAGCCTCGCGACCTCGCCGAGGCGGCCGCCTAGGCGGCGTCGCCGCAGAGCGCAGACGCGGGGCGGCGGACGACGGGGAGAGCGCTCGGAAGGGGGATGGACTCCGCCGCCCGAAATGACGACGCTTCGTCTCGTGAGTATTTACCCAGGCGACAACCCGGAAGCTCCGGCTCTGCGGCCCAGCCGATGCCTCCGGGTTGCTGTCGCCGGGAATTGGCGCGCCTTCCTCGCACCCCTCTGCCTGGCGTCCGGCAGGAATGCGAGATAGTCGGACTATATCCCCGATCCGCCAGAAGTCAAGTGGGCTTGTGAAGTAATCTTTTCGTCGTATAGTTCACCCTAGGAAGCTGTGTCCGAGTACGCCGCACTCACCCGTTCAGCACCCGCTCGCCCGTCGCTCGGCGAGCGCGTCCGCCAGCTCCGAATCGCGCGCGGGCTGACCCAAACGGGGCTCGCCGGGGAGCGCTTCTCCAAGGAGTACGTCAGCCAGATCGAGCGCGGGAAGACGCGCCCGACCGGCGAGACGATCGAGTGGCTCGCCGCCCGGCTCGGCGTCGACCGCACGTTCCTCGAGACGGGTGTCTCCTCCAGCGAGCGCGAGCGCGTCGAAAGCGTCGTGGCACGGGCCGAGGCCGCCCTCGAGAGCAGCCGTTACGACGAGGCAGTCGAGGCGCTCGAGGCGCTCGCGCCCTCGCTCGCGACGATCGCGGCGCCGCAGCTCGAGCTACGGGCGCTCCTCGCGGAGTCGTGGGCCCGCATGTACAAGGGCGAAGTGCGGAAGGCGATCGACGTCCTCGATCGCGCGCGCACGCTCGCCGAGGGGCCGACCTTCAGCGACGTCGAGCGGGCGGACGTCCTCTACCGGCTCGGCTGCTGCCGCTACAAGCTCAACTCGATCTCGACCGCCGTCGCGCTCTACAGCGAGGCGCTCGACCTGGCGAACCGCTCCGAGCTCCCCTCCGACCGGCTTCGCTCGCACATCTACGAGTGGCGCTCCCGCTGCTATCGGCGGCAGCGCGACTGGGAGGCGGCGCGGGAGGACGTCGAGCGCGCGCTCGAGCTCGCCGAAGGCCTCAACGACCGTCACACGATCGGCCACGTCTACTTCCAGGCGTCCCTGATCGCCGAGCGCACGGGGCACTGGGTGCTGGCGCGCTCCTACGCCGAGCGGGCGAAGGCGATCTACGAGGAGCTGCGCGACCAGGCCAACGTCGGCAAGCTCCTGAACGAGATCGGCGCCCTCAACTTCCAGCTCGGAAAGCCCGACGACGCCGTCAAGTACCTGAAGGAAGCCTTCAAGGTCCTCATCGACGTCGGCGACGACACGGATGCCGGGCGCGTGGTCTCCTCGCTCGCGCAGGTGCATCTCCGGACCGGCAAGGCGGACGTCGCGGAGGAGCAGGCCCGCCAGGCGCTCGAGCTCCTCGACGGCCGCGTCGACCACCTCGACGAGATCGGCAACGCCCAGCTCGTTCTCGGTCGTGCGCTCCTCGAGCAGGACCGCCTCGACGAGGCGGAGGTCGCGTTCGCGGCCGCCGAGTCGAGCTTCGACCAGCTTTCCTCAGCGAGTCACCGCGCCGCCGCCTGGATCGCCCGGGGCGATCTCGCGGCCCGCCGCGGCGACGACGCCCGTTCGGCGGCGCTCTACCGCCGGGCGGCCGAAGCGCTCCAGGACTTCCACTTCTAGGAAGGAGGTGTGACCGTGAAGGTTAAGGCTCTGCTCGCCCTGACGGCTCTCGCGGCGTTCGTCGCCCCGCTCGCCGGCTTCGGTCACTTCGACGGCCGCTAGGCGGACCGTTCTCTCCGCCTCTACGGCTAACTCTCCACGGAAAGGAGGTGATCAGGCGGATGAAAGTGCAGGCTCTCCTCGCTCTGACGGCACTTGCGGCGCTGGCAGGCAAATTCCACGCGATGATCGGCCACTTCGACGGTCGCTGAGGTCGGGGAAGGATGCCGGGGATGCACGGCGAACTTTTCCGGCGCGCGAACCCGAGAACTGTTGCGACCGTGCACCAGCGTCCTTCCCTCCGTCCCCTCGCCCCTCTGCTGGCGGTCCTGGCGGCCATGTGGCTCGGCGCCGCCGGCCTGATCGCCCAGCAGCTCGTCTAGCTCGGCCGCGCTAGACGGACTCGGAGCCCACGTGCGGGGCGCCGGGAACCGTCTGCGTGCTCGCGCGCAGGACGTCGCGGATGGACACGACCCCGAGCGTGCGCTCGCCCTCGACGACCGGCAGGTGGCGGAAGCCCTGCTCCATCATCGTGTCGAGGGCCTCTCCGTGGGTCGTGTCCTCCCGTGCCGTGACCGGATCGGCGGTCATCCACTCGCGGACGCGGGCCTCGCTCGAGTGCACGCGGCCCGCGACCGCCCTCAGGAGATCCCGCTCGGTGAGGATGCCGATCAGGCGGCCGTGCTCGAGAACGACCGCGGAGCCGACGTCGCTCGCGGCCATGCGCTCGGCCGCTTCTCCGAGGGTGTCCTCGGGCGCGACGCCGACGACCTCCCGCGACATAAGCTCCCCCAGCCTCGGCACCGCACGAGCATAGCGGACGTCTCTATACTCATGCTTCATTTTCTGAAGCGATTCCAGGGAGGTGCGAGTGGCGGAGAACGGCTACGTCAAGGACGTCCTCGTCTCCACGGACTGGCTGGCGGAGCATCTCGGCGATGCGAGCCTCGTCGTGGCGGAGGTGGACGAGAACCCGGAGCTCTACGACGAGGGCCACGTCCCGGGGGCCGTGAAGCTGCACTGGCGGGACGACCTGCAGGATCCGGTGGAGCGGGACCTCGTCGACGGGGAGACGTTCGCGCGCGTGCTCGGCGAGCGGGGCATCGGGAACGGGACGACGGTCGTCCTCTACGGGGACAAGAACAACTGGTTCGCGGCGTATGCCTACTGGTACCTGAAGGTGTACGGGCACGAGGACGTCCGCATCCTCGACGGGGGGCGGCAGAAATGGATCGACGAAGGGCGTGAGCTGACGACCGACGTGCCCGCGCCGGCGCCGCAGAGCTACACGGCGGCCGAACGGGACGAGTCCATTCGCGCCTACCGGGATCAGGTCCGCGACTGGGTGGAAGGCGGCGGCGTGGCGCTCGTGGACGTGCGCTCCCCCGCGGAGTACTCCGGTGAGCTGATCGCACCGCCGGGCTACGAGCAGGAAGGCGCGCAGCGGGCGGGTCACATCCCGGCGGCGGTCTCGATCCCGTGGGCGAGCGCCGTCCGAGACGACGGCACGTTCAAGGCGGCCGAGGAGCTCCGCGACCTCTACGCCGCCAAGGGAGTCGGCCCCGAAAGGCCGGTGACGGCGTACTGCCGGATCGGCGAGCGGAGCGCGCATACCTGGTTCGTCCTCCGCGAGCTGCTCGGCTACGAGGACGTGCGCAACTACGACGGCTCCTGGACGGAGTGGGGCAACCTCGTCGACGTCCCCATCGAGAAGGGCGCCTAGCCCCGCCTCGGCCCGGGATCGGGAAGCGCCGGAGGTGGGCCGCGGGAGCACCGGAGGTGGCCCCGTCCGCGTAGCGGCCGTCGACTACCACACCGCAGGCGAGCCCTTCCGCATCGTCACCGAGGGCGTCCGGCCGCTCGAAGGGCGCACGATCCTCGAGAAGCGGCGCTTCGCCCGCGAGCGGCTGGACGGGGTCCGGCGCCTGCTCGTCTTCGAGCCGCGCGGGCACGCGGACATGTACGGGTGCTTCGTGACCGAGCCGCAGGACGAGGGCGCAGACCTCGGCGTCGTCTTCTTCCACAACGCCGGCTACTCGACCGCCTGCGGACACGGGACGATCGCCCTCGTGACCTGGGCGCTCGAGGCCGGTCTTGTTCCCGCACGGGAGCCGGAGACCCGGGTCGTCGTCGACGTCCCGTCCGGGCGGCTCGAGACCGTCGCCCGCCTGGCCGGCGGCCGCGTCCGCTCCGTCCGCTTCCGCAACGTCCCCTCGTTCGCCCTCGCGGAGGGGCTGCTCGCCGAGGGGCTGCGGGCCGACGTCGCCTTCGGCGGCGCCTTCTACGCCTCGGTCGCCTCGCCGCTCGCGGTCGAGCCGCGCAACGTCCCGGAGCTGATCGAGCTGGGTCGCGCCGTCAAGCGGGCACACGAGGAGCGGCGTGCGTTCGTTCACCCCGAGGAGCCGGAGCTCGAGGGAATCTACGGCGTCATCTTCTGGGAGCGTGTCGACTTCGGTCCTCCGCTGCGCCAGCGCAACGTGACGGTGTTCGCCGACGGCGAGGTCGACCGCTCGCCCTGCGGGAGCGGGACGTCCGCCCGTCTGGCTCTCCTCCACCGCGCCGGGGAGCTCGCCGTCGGCGAGGAGCTCGTGCACGAGAGCGTGATCGGTACGGCGTTCCGCGCCTGGATCGTCGCGGAGACGGAGGTGGCCGGAACGCCGGCCGTCGTCACCGAGGTCGAGGGGAGCGCGCACCGGACGGCCGCGCACGAGTTCACGCTCGACCCGGACGACCCCCTCGGCGAGGGCTTTCTCCTCCGTTAGGCGCGGAGCAGCGGGCGGGTGAGGCAGGTGGGCCCGCCGTCGCCCTTGCGGGAGATCTCGTTGCCCCGGTAGACGCGCACGTCGACCCCGGCCGCCTCCATCCGACGGCGTGTCTCGTCGTTTCCCTCCAGGGCGAGGGCGACGCGGGGGGCGAGGGCGAGGACGTTGGGGCCCATCGTCCCGAACTCGTCGTCGGGCACCTCGACGAGCTCGATTCCGCGCTCCGCGAGGAGCTGCACGAGCCGGACCGGCATGAGCGGGGGGTAGGCGACCGCGAGGTCGGCGTCGAGCGGCGAGAGGAGCGACATGAGATGGAGGACCTCGCCGGCGCCGTTCAGGTGCGGGAGGTCGAAGGCGATCACGTCGACGTCCGGTAGCGCCTCGCGGAGGGCGCGGACGCCCGCCTCGTTCGTCCGGTAGCCGATGCCGACGAGGAGCGTGTTCTCGTCGAGCCAGAGCGTGTCGCCGCCCTCCGCGAGCGCGGGCGCCTCCAGGCGGGCCGCCACCGGAACGCCGTTCTCGACGAGGTCGGCCGCCATGGCGTCCACCTCGACCCGCCGCCCCTGTTTTCCCGGCCGCAGGAGGATCGCCCCCTGGTCGGCGACGAGCGCCGGGTCGTACGTGTAGATGGCGTCCGGGCAGGCGCCGAGCGGCGTCTGGGCGACGACGACGTCCGCGCCCGCCTCGCGCAGGAGCTCGCGGAAGGCCTCGTGCTCCTCCTCCATGGCGACGGGGTCCGGCTCCGCGCGCCAGCCGTACGCGCGCCAGAGCCCGCGATCCTCGGGCCGGGGCGCGCGGACGAGCACGCGCGAGAGCCGTCCGGTCATGCTCTGACACCCGAACTGGCGGGCGGTAACCTCCATCCCGGTGGAGACTACTGCCCGGCTCACCGGTCTCGAAGCGGGAGGCGGCTGCGCCGCCAAGTACTCCGCCGTCCGCCTGGCGGAGCTCCTCGCAGGTTTCGCCCCGGCGGCGTCCGAGAACCTGCTCGTCGGCCTCGCCCCCGCCGACGACGCGGCCGTGTACAAGCTCGACGATGAGCGGGCGCTCATCCTCACCACCGACTTCTTCCCGCCCATGGTCGACGACCCGGGGACCTTCGGCGCGATCGCCGCCGCCAACGCCCTCAACGACGTCTTCGCCATGGGCGGGAGGCCGCTCCTCGCGCTCTCCGTGGCCGCTTTCCCGGAGAACCTCGCCGTCGAGACGGTGCGCGCGATCCTCGACGCCGCCGCGGCGAAGGTCGCCGAGGCGGGCGCCTTCCTCGCGGGCGGCCACACGATCCGGGACGACGAGCCGAAGTACGGGCTGGCCGTGGCGGGCACCGTCCATCCCCGGGCGCTCTGGCGCAAGAGCGGCGCGCGGTCCGGCGACGCCCTCTTCCTGACGAAGCCGCTCGGAACGGGTCTCGTCCTCGCCGCCTCCCGCAGCGGGATCCTCGCGGCCGGCGAGGAGTCGGCGGCGCTGGCGCTGATGGCGGAGCTCAACGGCCGCGCCGCCGAGCTCCTGCGCACCTTCGAGCCGAACGCCGTCACGGACGTCACCGGCTTCGGCCTCTTCGGCCACGCCCACGAGGTCGCGGAGCGGAGCGGCGTCCGCATCTTCCTCGAGGCCGGGCGCCTCCCCGCGCTCCGGGGCGCGCTCGCCGCCGCCGAGGAGGGCATCCGGACCGGCGGCGACCCCCGCAACCGCGACTTCGCCGGCGCCGCCCTCTCGCTCGACGGCGCGTCGGAGGCGATCGTCGCCCTCGGGTACGACCCGCAGACGGCGGGGGGCCTCCTCGTCTCCCTGCCGGCCGAGAAGGCGGCGGTGCTGGAGGCGCGCTTCGCGGCCGAGGGCCTCTTCCTCGCGCGCATCGGCCGGGTGGAGCAGGGGAGCGGCGTGGCGGTCGTCTGATGGAGGCCGGCGCCCGCACGGCGCGCGCGCGGGGCCGCTCGCTCACGGTCTCCCCGGCGACGTTCCGCCGGCTGGCGTACGCAGCCCTGGCGGCCCTCTTCCTCATCGTCGTCTCCGGGGCGACCGTGCGCCTGACGGGCTCCGGCCTCGGTTGCGAGAACTGGCCGCGGTGCGGCGAGACGTTCCTGCCGCCGAAGGACTACCACGCCTACGTCGAGTTCGGAAACCGCGTCGCCGGGTTCGCGGTCGGGCTGACGACGCTCGTCGCGGCGGTCGCGGCCTTCTTCGTCCCGCGGCTCCCCCGCTGGCTCCTCTGGGGGGCGGTGGCGCTCCCGTTCAGCGTGCTCGCCCAGGGGATCCTCGGCGGCATCACCGTGGTCTTCGAGCTCCACCCGCTCATCGTCATGGCCCATTTCCTCCTCTCGCTCGTCGCCATCGCCCTCGCCCTCGTCGTGGCGCTCGGCGCGCGCGACCACGGCCGGGCGAGGCCCGCCGAGGAGCCCCTCGGCGCCGCCTGGCTCGCGCTCGCGCTCGTCCCCGTCGCGCTCGCGCTCGTCGTCTCGGGGACGCTCGTGACGGCGGCCGGGCCGCACTCCGGCGGCGAGGACATCGCCCGGTTCGGCGGGCTCGTGGAGGCGCTGCACATCCACATCGGGGCGACGGCGGTGTTCGGGGTCGCGTTCCTCGCGCTCGGGGCGGTGCTCTGGCTCGAGCGCCGCCGCGCCCGGACGGAGCTGGCGCTGGCCGGCGCCGTCCTCCTCCTGCTGCTCGCCCAGATGGCCGTCGGCGAGGTGCAGTGGCGCGAGGGGCTTCCCTGGGGACTCGTGCTCGTCCACGTGACGCTGGCGACGGCGGTCTGGGCGGCGGTCGTCACGCTGGCGGCCCGCGTGGTCCTCAGGGGCCGCGCCCGCCTCCCGTAGACTGACGCCATCGCAGGGCACCTCCGCATCGAGCGCCGCCCGACGCTGCGCCGCCCGGTGCTCGTGGCGGCCTTCCGGGGCTGGAACGACGGGGCACAGGGGGCCTCGCTGGCCGCCGGCTACCTCGCGCAGAGCTGGGGAGCGCGCCGTTTCGCCGACCTCGACCCCGAGGAGTTCTTCGACTTCCAGGCCGTCCGCCCGCACGTGCGGCTGGAGGAGGGCCAGACGCGCCGGCTCGACTGGCCGGAGAACGCGTTCTACCACGCCTCGGTGCCGGACACCGAGCGCGACGCCGTGCTCCTCCTCGGCATCGAGCCGAACACCCGCTGGCGCACCTTCTGCGGCGAGGTCGTGGGGCTCGCGCAGGACCTCGACGTCGGGCTCGTCGTCACGCTCGGCGCGCTCCTCGCCGACGTCCCGCACACGCGCCCGGCGCCTGTGACCGGCTCCGCGAGCGACCCGCAGCTCGTCGAGGAGCTGGGGCTTGCGGCCTCGCGCTACGAGGGCCCCACGGGGATCGTCGGCGTCCTGCACGACTTCTGCCGCGCGGCGGGGATGCCGTCCGCGAGCCTCTGGGCCGCCGTCCCGCACTACGTCTCGCTCGCGGCCAGCCCGAAGGCCGCCCTCGCCCTCTGCCGCCGCCTCGGAGATCTGCTGGGTACGACGTTCGAGCTCGGCGACCTCGAGCGCGCCTCGGAGGCGTACGAGCTGCAGGTGAGCGCCGCCGTCTCGCAGGACGAGGAGACCGAGGCCTACGTCCGCGACCTCGAGCAGCGCCGCGACGCGCTCGGGGAGGAGCTGGACGTGCCCTCCGGCGACTCGCTCGCGGAGGAGCTCACCCGCTTCCTCAAGGAGCACGAGGAGCGGACGCGGCGGGAGGACGAGGGCGCCGCCGGCGGCGGCTAGCCGAACGTGAAGGCGTAGGCCTCCGTCCCCGGGGAGAAGCGGAGGTCGAGCACGTGCTCCGTCTTGCGCCCCTGGATGCGGGCGAGCGTGTGGAGATCGTGCTCGGAGACGCGGACCGTCCGGAGACGCCGGCCGTCGACGCGCACGGCGACCGTCTCCGTCTCCCCGCGGGTGCCGAGCACGAGGAAGACGTCGCTCGCCACGAAGCGCAGGCGCAGGCGAGCTCCCCGGCCGGCGACGATGCGCTCCTCCTCGAGCGTCCAGCGCCCGCCGTAGGCGAGGCCGTGCCGCGGAAGGGACGGCGGGATCCGGTACGTCGCCTCGCGGTCGGGCACGATGCGGGAGCCGGCGAAGCGCGCGAGCCGGTGCCAGCCGAGGTACGTCTCCGGCGTCCGGTAGCCGGTGGGCGTCTCGTCCGGCAGCGTCCCGGCGACCGGCTCGGGCAGCCGTTCCTCCGCGAGGAGCGTTCGGATCACCTCCTCGCTCGCCTCGTAGTCGCCCTCGCCGAAGTGGGCGTAGCGCAGGCGGCCGTCGCGGTCGACGAAGTACTTCGCCGGCCAGTAGCGGTTGCCCCAGGCGCTCCACGTCTCGAACTCGTTGTCGAGGGCGACGGGGTACTCGATGCCGAGATCGTTCACCGCGCGGCGCACGTTCTCCGCGACGCGCTCGAAGGCGAACTCGGGCGAGTGGACTCCGACGACGACGAGGCCCGCGTCGCGGTACGTCTCGTACCAGCGCTTGACGTGCGGGAGGGTGCGGAGGCAGTTGATGCACGAGTACGTCCAGAAGTCGACGACGACGACCTTGCCGCGCAGCCCGGCGAGCGTGAGCGGACGCGAGTTGATCCATTCGGCGACCCCGGCGAACTCGGGCGGGGAGCCGTAGTCGCCGAGCGCCGACTCCTCGGCCCTTCCCGGCATCCCGGCGAGCCGCTCGAGCTCCGTCTGCGCCGCCGCGCTCCCCTCGAGCGCCTGGAGCGCGCGCGTGTACTCGGGGACGCGCGTTTGCAGCTTCTTGTCGACGCCGAGGACCATGAGGACGGCCACTGCGGCGATCGCCACGCCGAGCGCCCGCCTGACCGCGGGAGCGTTGCGGCGGACGGCCGCCAGCCCGAAGCCGTGTCGCGCCGCGACCGCGACGCCGAGGAGAACGGTGCCTGAGCCGAGCGCGTACGCCAGCATGACGGCCGCCGCATCGAGCGAGAGGCGCTCCGTCGCGGCGACGGTCGCCACCGCGGCGATCACCGGGCCCGCGCAGGGCGTGAAGAGGAGGCCGAGGGTGATGCCGAGCAGGAAGCCGCCGCCGACGTCGCCGGGGCGGCGTCGCGCGAGGGCCGCGAACGGCCGCGACAGCAGGTCGGCGAGGCGCGGCCACACGAGCGAGACGGCGAGCACGAAGACGGCGGCGACGGCGAGGTCACGCAGGAGATCCTGCGGGAGCCCGAGCGCCGTGAGGAAGGCGGTCGCCAGGAGGGTGAACACGGTGAACGACGCGACGAGCCCGGCGATGATCGCGTACGGCCTCGCCCGCCCGCCGGACGCGCCGCCGGCCAGGACGATCGGGAGCACGGGCAGGACGCACGGCGAGATCGCCGTGACGACGCCGGCGACGAAGGCGACGCCGAGGAGGAGCAGCATCGGGCCGGATGCTAGCCCGATCGCGCCGGGCCGCTAGGAGGCGGGCTGCTCGGCGGCCGTCAACTGCGGCGCCGGCTCGGAGGCCGGCGGCGGCGCCGTCTCGCCGGGCATGCCGTTGCGCTCCTGCGCGTTCCGCTTCGCCTCCTCGGCCTTCCGCCGCTTCTTGCGCCTGCGGCGGCGGGACTTCCCGGATGGAGGCTTCGGCGCGGGCAGGTTGTCGGCGAGGGCGTTGGCGACGTCGGCGAGCGAGCCCACCCGCTCGCGGACCCCGTCGACGAGACGTTGGGCCGTCGGCGTGTAGGCCTCCGCCGAGGCGAGCAGGGCGACGGCGACGTGGAGCGGCTGCTCGAGCGCGACGTTGACGAGCCGGGCCGCGTTCTCCTCGTGCCGGTGCCCGCGCGAGTTGGTGAGCGCGCCGAGGAGCCGCTTCGCCTCCGGCAGGTCGGCGCTCGCCCTCCGGTCCTGGAGCTTCCGCGTGGCGCGGGCGAGGCGCCACGTCCAGCGGGAGAGAATGTCCTCGGGCGCCTGGACGGTGCCCTCGCCGACGGCGCGCAGGAGGATGCGGACGCCCGGGACGCGGTCCTTCTCCCACGTCGGGGCGGAGCTGACCATGGTGACGAGGTCGTCGAAGTCCGCGCGGTCGACCGTGACGGCGACCCGGTCTCCGAGCGCCGAGAGCCGGAGGCGCCGGTTCGGGTTCTCGGCCGCGCAGCTCATGAGGAAGGCCTCGCGGCATTCCCGGCTCGCCTTCGCGAGCTTCTCGGCGAACTGTTGGCGCTCCTCGTAGCGGATCTGGCGGCCCGCGATCCTCGCCCAGAGCAGCTGCTCGTCGTCGGCCAGGCGGCTGGGGTCGACCCGCTCCCACTCCCGGGTGATGACGGAGACCCGCCGGCGGACGTCCGGTGTCACGGGGACCAGCCAGGGAGCCGGCGAGAGCTTGCGGCGGGCGCGCCGCTGCACGCGTCGGCGCGGCGCCGGCGTCACGCGGGCGCCGGGCCGGTAGAAGTCCGAGTCCAGGAGGCTGTGGATCGTGATCGTCCGCTCGTTGTGCGTGGCCGCGTCGTCCACGAAGTCGACGACGATGCCTGCCTCCTTGCGCGGCTGGAGCCGCATGATCCGGCCGATGCGCTGCTGGTAGACGCGCCGGCTCGCGGTCGGCGCCAGGTGCATGCAGACCGTCGCCCGTGGTGAGTTCCAGCCCTCGGCGAGGAGCTGCGCGTTGATGAGCACGTTGATCTCGCCCCGCTCGTAGGCCGCCAGCGTCTCGGCGAGCTTGACGGGCGGCGTCCGGCCGCTCACCGCCTCCGCCCTGAGTCCCGCCGCGCGGAACTCGCGCGCGAGGTTGTACGCGTGCTCGACCCCGGCCGCGTAGACGATCCCCGGCGTCGCGTCGAAGCGGTCGCGGTAGAGGCTCGCGGCGGCCTGGTTGATGAGCTCGTGGTCGAGGACCTTCGCGAGGACCTCCTGGTCGTAGTCGCCGCCGACGATGGGCACGGAGGAGATCGCCGCCGCGGGCCGGACGCGCAGGCAGCGGAGCGGCGCGATCAGGCCCCGGCGCGCCGCGTCCCCGAGGGGGAGATCGTCGACCGAGGCGGGGAAGACGTCGGACACCTGCTTGGCGATCAGCTGCTCGGTCGCCGTCATGCCGATGTAGATCGGCTCCGTGAGGCTGCGGATCGCGGCGCTCGTCTTCTCGCCCAGTGCGGTGTGCGCCTCGTCGCAGATGACGAGCTGGTAGCCGCTGCGCGAGAGCGAGCCGACGTGGCGGGCGAACCACGCGTACGTCTGGATCGTGATGGGGTTCCCCTGCAGCGGCTCCTGTCCCTCTGTGATCGCCGGCCGCAGCCGGTCGCCGTACCCCTCGGTGGTCAGGTCGCGTGTGAACTGCGAGACGAGCAGGCGGCGGTGCGTGAGGATGAGGACGCCCATCGTCCGCGCGGCCTCGAGGAAGCCGGCGGCCGCGATCGTCTTCCCCGACGCGGTCGGGTGTCGGAACCGGTAGCGGCGGACGGCGCCGGGATCGTCGTTCCGCTCGGGCTCGACGTCGTCGTCCTCCCCGCCGTCTGCGGCGGAATCGTCGACCTCGTCCTCCTCCTCCGCCTCCTCCGCGAGAGCCGCACCGTTGCCGTTCTCCGGCTCGTCCTCGTGCCGGGCGATGAGCTCCGTCAGCATCCCGGCGAGGGCGTCGGTCTGGTGGCGGCGGAGCTCCGTTCCCGAGGCGAGGCGCGGCGGGCGGTCGCTGAGCACCCGCTCGAGGCCAAGCATGAGCGCGTAGCGCACCTTCCATTCCGGCGACGGAGCCCGGCGGCCGGCGTCCATCTCGGCGACGGCGTCGTCGAGAGCGCGCCTCCGCGCCCGGCCGTCGGCCAGCACCTCGGCCGGATCCTCGTCCTCGTGGAAGAAGGACTCGCCCGCCCAGGCGGCTGCTCGGAGTGCGGCTGCCGTCAAGGCGTCCGCGGTCTCCGACGGTACGGCCGGATGCTCTATCGCCTCTTGCATGGGCGCAGCGCGAAGGCGCTGCTACGGAAACGAGATGGTGAGCGCTCGCTCGAGGCGTCGCGCGACGCCTCGAATGATAGCCGAATCCGCGCCCCGGCGGTGTGTCAGCGCTCCGTGCGGGACCCCGCCGGGGGCTGCCTGCCGACCGCCTTCTTCATGTGCTCGTAGGCCTCCTCGGTCCTGCCGTCCGCCTCGTAGAGGTCGGCGAGCTTCATGTGGACCTCGACGAGGTGGTGCGTCGGGTTCCGCTCCAGCATCTCGGCCGCGAGTTCGTAGACCTCGAGCGCCCGAGCGCGGTCGCCGAGCTCCTCGTAGACCTCGCCGAGGACCTGGTAGCTGCGTCCGGCGTCTTCGGGATGCGCGCCGGCGAGGATGCCCGAGATCTGCATCGCGAGCGCCGCCGCCTCGGCCTCCCGGCCGAGCCGAGCGAGCGCGCGCGCCTCCTCGAGGCGGTACTGCGCGCGCTCGAGCGGGTTGCCGCTCGTCTCGAGCAGAGGCCACCCTTCCTCGAGCAGCGCGAGCGCGCTCTCGGAGTCGCCGCGGTTGTTCTCGATGTAGGCGAGGAGCTGGTAGGCGCGGGCCGTGCGGTACGTGTCCTCGGTGAGTCGGAGGAGCTCCAGCGCCCGGCGGGCGTAGCGGGCGGCCGTCTCGGGATCGTTGCGCTCGGAGTGGAAGCGGGACTGCGTCCAGTACAGGCTCGCGCGGACGCTCGGATCGCTCGAGTCGCTGCCGCGGTCGCGGGCCTGCTCGAGCACCTCCTCTGCTCGCTGGAAGTCGCCGCTGTCGATGAGCGCCTCGCCGAGCAGGAGCTGGAAGCGGATCGTCTCGAGGGCGTCGTGGCGGAGCTCGGCGGTCGCGAGGGCGCGCTCGAAGACGGCGACGGCCTTCTTGATCTCGCCGACCATCGCGTACGCACGGCCCAGCGAGTCGGCGAGATCGAAGGGCGCGAAGTCGGAGTCGCCGTACAGCTCGAGGGCGCGCTCGAACTCCGTGATGGCCGCGCGCGGATCGCCGCGGCGGTGGTGCAGCTGGCCGAGGCCCGCGTGGACGTGGGCGCGGATGCGCTCGCTGGGCGAGCGCTCGAGCAGGTCGTGGTAGAGCCGCTCGGCGTGCGCGAGGTCGCCGAGGCGCAACGCCACCTCGGCTTCGATCAGCAGGGCGCTGAACTCGCTGGCGCCCTGCTCGGACCCGGTCGCCAGGTAGTCCTCCGTCACCCCGAGGCGGCGCCCGAGCTCACGGAGCAGCTGCAGCGACGGGATGCGGTCGCCCGACTCGATCCGGGAGATGTAGGCGGGGGAGCAGCCCGGGAAGGAGAGCTGGCGCTGGCTCAACCCGACGCGTTCCCGGGCGGCGCGGAGGCGCTCGCCTACGGCCCGGGGGTCGTCGACGTGGGTTGACTTCTGGCGGGGCATCTGAGCACTTATATACGATCCGTTGCGGTCTCGGGCCCGGGGCTGTCCAAGCTAGTCGTGACGAAAGGATGGCTCCAATGAAGACTCGTTTGGCCCTGCTCTGCGCTGCTCTCGGCTCGCTGGCCGCTCTCGTCGGCGGCGGGCCCTGGCACTAGCGCGCGCCGCTCGTCGGGTGGCGGGGTGGCTCCATCCCGCCACCCACGTTCTCTCTCCGGGACGGCTCGCGGTCCTCTCGCGGCCACCGCCGTGCGAGGGGCGGCGCCCCCGGCGTGCGGGCGGCGGCGGGCTCGGAGCGCGGGGATCTGAGAGAAGACCATGGGGCGAGGGGAAGGAGGCCGCGCGGACGGCGCCGGGAAGGCGCGGCCGCACTGACAAGTGTCGTCATCGCGCCCGAGGCGCGCCTCCCCCGGAGGAGGGTTCTGTCAAGGCGGCGGCGATACGCTTCCGCCGTGGACTGGGAGGATCACGCCGAACGGGAGGAGCGCCGCTACGCGGACGGCCTCGAGCGGCTTCCCGACGACCCGGACGCACGGCAGAAGCAGCTCGTACGCGTCGCCATGGCGGCGACCGGCGCGGGGCTCGCCCGCCTCATGCAGCGGCGCCGGGCGGAGGCGGCGGGCTGGTTCGTGCGCTCGGCCGAGCGGTTCCGCGAGAGCTTCGCCGATGCCCCGCCGGAGAGCTGGGGTCGTCCCGTCGGCGCCGTCAAGGCGCGGCTCCTGGCGGGCGATGTTGCGGGCGCGGAGGCGGACGCCCGCTGGACGCTCGAGCAGGGGCCCGACGGCTCCGGTTCGCCGATCGGCCGCTACGCGGCGGCGCTCGCCCACCTCGTGCTCGGCGACGACGAGGCGGCCGGCGAGCTCGCCCGCGGGCTCCGGGAAGCGGGCGACGAGATGTTTCCCCGTGCCGTGGCCGACGCCCTCGCGGGCCTCGCCGGACGCGACCGCGACGCGTACGCCAGCGCCGCCGCGGTCGTGCTCCGCTCGTTCGAGGAGCGCGACGCCTACCTGGAGGACGTGCCCGTCGCGGACACGGTTCTCGTCCTTCAGGCGCTCGCGGAGCCCCGCGGCCTGGCGGTGCGGCTCCGGTCCGCGCTGCTTCCCGGCTAGACGAGGAGGCCGGTCACGTACATGACGGCGAGGCCGGCC
>DATAAQ010000195.1:0-2222 GCA_036260055.1 Gaiellaceae bacterium
GTCGCCGCCGCGGAGGCCGCGAACGCGGCCGCCGCCCTCGGCGGCGTGCCGGTGCTCGCGCCGCGGGTCTCGACCGCCGACGCGCGCGAGCGCCACCGGGGCCTCTCCCACCACACGCGGGCGGCTCTCCGGCTCGCCCTCGGGGCCCCGGCGGTTGCCTGGCCCGAGGGGCTCGGCGCCCCGGCCGACGTTCCCGGGCTGGAGACGGTCGACGCCTCCGGCTGGCGGGAGGCGTGCGCGGGCCTGCCGCTCGCGCACATGGGGCGCGGCCCGGACGACGACCCCTGGTTCTTCGCGGCCGCGTTCGCCGCCGGCCGGCTGGCCGCGGCCCGCATCCCGTGACGCTCGCCCGCGCTCCCGCCCTCGTGCCCTGAGATATCGTTCGCCGGCCTTGCGGATCGGCGTCGTGAAGGAGATCAAGCAGGACGAGTACCGCGTCGCGCTGACGCCCGCCGGCGCGCGCGAGCTCCGCGCCCGCGGCCACGAGGTGCTCGTCGAGGCGGGCGCCGGGGCCGGGAGCGCGTTCCCGGACGCCGAGTACGGCGCCGTGGGCGCCCGCATCGCCTCCGTCGACGAGGTCTGGGCTGTGAGCGATCTCCTCCTCAAGGTGAAGGAGCCGCTCCCGGCCGAGTACGGCCGCCTCCGCGAGGGGCTCGTCCTCTTCACATACCTGCACCTGGCGGCCGACGAGGAGCTGACCCGGGCGCTGATCGAGAGCGGCGCCACCTGCATCGCGTACGAGACCGTGGAGACCGACGACCGTCAGCTGCCGCTCCTCGCGCCGATGAGCGAGGTGGCGGGGCGGCTCTCGGCGCAGGCGGGCGCCTACTTCCTGGAGAAGCCGCTCGGCGGCCGTGGGCTCCTGCTCGGCGGCGTCGCCGGCGTGCCCCCCGGCAAGGTCGTGATCATCGGCGGCGGCATGGTCGGCTACAACGCGGCCGTCATCGCGCTCGGCCTGGGGGCCCACGTGCGGATCCTCGACAAGTCCGTCGACCGCCTCCGCCACCTGGAGGAGATCCTCTCCGGCCGCGTCGAGCTGGTCTACTCGAGCGCGCTCGAGGTCGAGAACTCGGTGCTCCAGGCGGACGTCGTCATCGGCGCCGTCCTCATCCCCGGCGCGCGCGCGCCGAAGCTCGTCACGCGCGAGATGATCGCCGAGATGAAGCAGGGAGCCGTCGTCGCGGACGTCTCCATCGACCAGGGCGGCTGCCTCGAGACCTCCCGTCCGACGACCCATTCGGATCCGGTCTACGTCGTCGACGGCGTCACGCACTACTGCGTCTCGAACATGCCCGGCGCCGTGCCGATCACGTCCACGTTCGCCCTCACGAACGTGACGCTGCCCTACGTCGAGGCGATCGCCGAGCACGGCGTCCGCGAGGCGATCGCGCGCGATCCTGCGCTCGCGCGCGGCGTGAACGTCCTCGACGGGAACCTGACGTACGAGGCGGTCGCGGAGGCACACGGCCTCCCGTACGCGCCGCTCGGCGAGGTTCTCCCGCTCGAGCCGGTCTAGAGGCCCGGGCTAGCCCTCGGCCTTCGGCTTCGCGCCGTCGTCGCCGGGCGTGATCTTGACGACGACGTACGTGACGGCGGCCGCCAGGGCGATGACCGCGACGATCCAGAGGACGATGCCGAAGAGCCCGAGAACGGCGTCCATGCGGGAATAGAATAGCCCCATGCCGCGCGCCTGCGTCATCGTGCTGGACGCGGTCGGGGCGGGCGAGCTGCCGGACGCCGGCGAGTACGGCGACGAGGGGTCGAACACGCTCGGCAACGTCGCCCGGGCGGTCGGCGGCCTCGATCTCCCCAACCTCGAGCAGCTCGGCCTCGGGAACGTCGAGGAGCTGGAGGGCTGCCCCCCGCAGCCGCACGCCCCCGCCGTCGCCGGGCGGCTCGTCGAGCGGTCGAAGGGGAAGGACACGACGACCGGCCACTGGGAGCTCATGGGCATCGTCACGCCCGTCCCGATGCCGACCTACGCGCACGGCTTCCCGTTCGAGGTGATCGAGGAGTTCGCGCACAGGACGGGCCGCGGCGTCATCGGGAACAAGGCCGCCTCCGGCACCGAGATCATCGAGGAGCTCGGCGAGGAGCACGAGCGCACTGGCAAGTGGATCGTCTACACGTCCGCCGACTCCGTCTTCCAGGTGGCGGCGCACGAGGAGACGATTCCGCTCGAGGAGCTGTACGCGGCCTGTGCCAGCGCGCGCGAGATCCTC
>DATAAQ010000196.1:0-15418 GCA_036260055.1 Gaiellaceae bacterium
GACACGTCGGGGTCTGACCCCGACGTGGCCGCTGACGACGCGTCCCGCGAGGGCGAGCGGCTCGCCGGCGGAGCGCTCTGCCCCGCGGGCGGAAGCGACCCGGACGGCGCATGCTGCCGGCGCCCGGCGCCGCTCCGCCGCCGGGCGGCGGCGCGCGGGACACGACCGCGGCAGCCACGACGGGGTCTGACCCCGGACGTGGCTGGCGGGGACGGGGGCCCGGCGCGGCGGCTAGCGGCCCCAGCCGGGCGGGGGAGCGTGGCGGCCGGGGTGCACGTGCCAGTACTCGCGGAGCTCCGCGCACCGTCCGTCCGGGGCGAAGCGGAGGAGCAGGCAGCCGGGGAGCGTGACGTCCTCGGCCCCGTCGCGCATGACGGCCCACCATTCGACCGCGACCCTCGCGCCCGCGACGATCGGGTCGCCGAAGCGAACGTCTACGCCCTCCTGCGTCGCGGTGGCCTGCGCCCAGTACGCGCGGATGCCGGCCGTCCCCGCGTGCGCCTCCCGAAAGGGATGCGACCTGTAGAGCGCGTCCGCGGTGAAGAGCGCCGCCGCCGCGTCGGCGTCCCCGGTCTCCCAGGCGCGTCCGTACGCGGCGAGCCAGGCCCGGACGTCCATCCCGCCAGCCTATGCGAGCAGGTATCCGACGAGAAAGCCGAGCCCCGCCGCCACGGCCGCCCAGCGGCTGACCTCGGCGAAGGCGTGCGGGACGATGGCCGTCGTCACCGTGGCGAAGATCGCCCCGCCCGCCACCGCCTGCGCGATGCCGATGACGGTGTCCCCGGCGTCGAGGAGGAGCGTCGAGCCGAGCACGATCGCCCCGAGGAGCGCGGCCGCGATGGCGCCGAAGAGCAGGACGGCGAACGTCCGCGAGTGGCCGCCGTCGACGATCGGCTGCGTGGCGCCGTAGGACTCGACGAGGTTCGACACGAGCACGCCGGCGAGGAGCGCGAGACCGATCTCCCCCTCGGCGATCGTGACGCCGAGCGCGGCCGTCTCCGGGACCCCGTCCGCGAAGATGCCGAGGGCGATCGTCTGGCCGCGGGCCGCTTCCTCTCTCCCGCCGCTCCGCCCGCGCCCTCCCGACGCACCCGCCTGGAGCGCCCGGCGGAGCTCCGCGCGGCCCTCGTCGCGGGTCAGGAGCCAGTCGATGGCGAGGAAGGCGAGGGCTCCGCAGAGGAAGCCGAGGGCCGTCGTCGTGGGGCCCGCGTGCTCCTCCGCCTCCGGGACGACGCCGAAGGCCAGGGCGCCGAGGAGGATGCCGCCCCCGAAGACCGTCGCCGTCGTCGCGAGCCGCTCGCGCATCGGGAGGAACGCGCCCGCGAGGGCGCCGACGACGAGCGCGCCGCCGATCGCGGCTCCCCAGAGTGCGGCCTCGACGACGACGCTCACAGGCGCCGCCTCCGCTCGTAGAGCGCGAGGGCGCCGGCGACCGCGACGTTGAGGGACTCCGCCGACGCGGCCAGCGGGATGGCGGCCGTCTCCTCGCAGTCGGCCAGGACCTCCGGCGGAAGCCCCTCGCGCTCGGCGCCGAGGACGAACGTGACGCGCTCGCCGAGCTCGAGGTCCCAGAGCGCGCGGCCGGCGCCGGGCACGAGCGCGACCCGCGGACGCGGCGCGTCGTCCCAGGCGCCCAGCGGCACGCGGAAGATCGCTCCGGCGGAGGCGCGGAGCGCCTTCGGGCCGGTCGGGTCGGCGCAGCCGCGCGAGAGGGCCACGAACGCCGGCCCGAGCGCGTCGGCCGCCCGGACGAGCGTGCCGACGTTGCCGGGATCGGCGACGTGCCAGAGAGCGAGCCCGGCGGGCGCGCCGGTCCCGCGCGGCAGGTCGGCCCGGCGGAAGACGGCGACGACGCGCGCAGGGTGCGGCAGCGTCCCCACCTCCGCCAGGAGCTCGGGCAGGACGCGCTCCGCCGCCGGAAGCCGCTCGGCCAGCGCGGGCCGCTCCGCGTCGACGAGCGCCTCCACCGGGTGCAGGCCGGCGTCGAGGCCGGCGGCGACGAGGTCCTCGCCCTCGCAGGCGAAGAGCCCGAGCTTCTCCCGCTGGCGGCGGGACGCGAGCTTGCGCACCAGCTTGAGGCGCGCGTTCGCCGGAGAGGTGATCACGGGGCGCCACGCCGCCGCATCGCCCGCCCCGCTTCGGCCGTTCGCGCTCTAGGCCTCGAGCGCGGCCTTCGCCTGCTCGGCGATCTTCGCGAACGCGCCCGGGTCGTTCACCGCGATGTCGGCGAGCACCTTCCGGTCGAGCTCGATGTTCGCCTTGCGACAGCCGGCCACGAACTGGTTGTAGGAGAGGCCCTCGCGCCGCGCGGCCGCGTTGATGCGGACGATCCAGAGGCGCCGGAAGACCCGCTTGCGCGCCTTGCGGTCGCGGTACGCGTAGACATCCGACTTGAGGAGCTGCTCCTTCGCCTTGCGGTAGGAGACCGAGCTCTGCCCGACGTAGCCCCTGGCCTGCTCGAGAACCTTACGGCGCCGCTTGCGCGCGTGGACCGATCGCTTGACGCGGGGCATCCCTCTCCTCCTTCCGACGCTACCGCCCGAGCAGGCGCTCGACCTCGCGGGCGTCCGACCCGTCGAGGGCGTGGTCGCGGCGGAACGCCCGCCGCCGCTTGGCGGTCTTCTTCTCGAGGTTGTGGCTCTTCATGGCATGCCGGCGCAGGATGCGGCCGGATCCCGTCACCTTGAAGCGCTTCTTCGCTGCCGAGTTCGTCTTCTGCTTAGGCACTTTGCGCTGCTCCCACCTCTCGTGCGACGTTCTTGTGCGGCGCCAGCACCATGACCATGTTGCGCCCGTCCTGGAGCGGCGGCGACTCGATCACGCCGAGGTCCTTGACGTCCTCCGCGAGCCGCATGAGGAGGTCGCGGCCCCGCTCGGGGTGCGTCTGCTCGCGGCCGCGGAACATGATCGTGACCTTCACCTTCGCGCGCGCGTTCAGGAATCGCTTCACGTGACCCTTCTTCGTCTCGTAGTCGTGGACGCCGATCTTCGGGCGGAACTTGATCTCCTTGACCTGGATCTGGGACTGGTGCTTGCGGGCGGTCTTGGCCTTCTGCTCCTGCTCGTACTTGTACTTGCCGTAATCCATCACCCGGCAGACGGGCGGGTCGGCGTTGGCGGCGACCTCCACGAGGTCCAGGTTCTTCGAGTAGGCGTACTCGAGCGCCTCGGCCGTCGGCTTGATCCCGACCTGCGAGCCGTCCGAGTCGACCAGCCGCACCCGCGGGACGCGGATCGCCTCGTTGATCCGGGTCGTGTCCTGGGGCGGCCTGGCCTGCTCGAACCTGCGGCGCGGCCTCACTGAAACGTCACCAAGCTCTGCTGCATCCTCCTGCTAGACAAACGAAAAGCTGCGCGCAGCAGCTTCGTCAATTCCCCGATTCGGTTGAACCCCCGCTGAGCCCGAGGCTCCGGAGGTGAGGAAACGTCGCTCCTGCTTGCAGGCTCTACAGCTTAGCAGCGGCGCGAAGCTCCTCCAGGAGCGCCGCGGCGGAGAGCTGCCGCTGCCCGCCGCCGCGCGTGCGCACGGAGACGGACTCGCGCGACTCGCGGTCGCCCCAGACGGCGACGTACGGGACCTTCTGCAGCTCCGCGTCCCGGATGCGCCTCCCGAGGGTCTCGTCGCGCTCGTCGACGTCCGCGCGGAAGCCGTTCGCGGCGAGCTCCTCCGCGAGGGAGCGGGCCGCGGCGGCGTGGTCCTCGCCCACGGGGAGAACGCGCACCTGCTCGGGCGCGAGGAAGAGGGGGAGGTCGCCCCCCGTGTGCTCGAGGTAGACGCCGACGAAGCGCTCGAGCGAGCCGAGCAGCGCGCGGTGGATCATCGCGGGGGTGTGCTCGGCGTTGTCGTCGCCCTGGTACGTGAGGCCGAAGCGCTTCGGCATCTGGAGGTCGAGCTGCACCGTGCCGAGCTGCCAGCTCCGCCCCAGCGAGTCCGCCATGTGCAGGTCGATCTTCGGCCCGTAGAATGAGCCCTCCCCGGCGCTCGGCGTGTAGTCGAGGCCCCGCGCGGCGAGCGCCCGCGCGAGGGCCGTCTCGGCCACGTCCCACTCCGCGTCGGTGCCCAGCTTGTCCTCGGGGCGAAGCGAGAGCTCCACGCGGATGTCGAGCTCGAAGAGGTCGTAGAGGTAGTAGGCGTAGTCGAGGCAGGCGAGCAGCTCCTCCTCCACCTGCTCCATCGTGCAGAAGATGTGGGCGTCGTCCTGCACGAAGTGGCGCACGCGCAAGAGCCCGTGGAGCACCCCCGAGAGCTCGTTCCGGTGCAGGTTGCCGGCCTCCGCGATCCGCAGCGGAAGCTCCCGGTAGCTGTGCGGCGCGAGCGAGTAGAGGAGGCAGTGGCCGGGGCAGTTCATCGGCTTGAGGCCGTACTCGCGGTCTTCGGCCTCGAGCCGGAACATGTGCTCCTGGTACTTCTCCCAGTGCCCCGACGTGCGCCAGAGCTCGGAGTCGTAGAGCTGCGGCGTCCGGACCTCCTCGTAGCCGCGGCGCGAGTTCTCGCGGCGGCGGAGGTCCTCCAGGACGTTCCAGACGACCATGCCGCGCGGGTGCCAGAAGGGCATCCCGGGCGCGAGATCGGAGAAGTCGAAGAGGCCGAGCTGGCGGCCGAGACGGCGGTGGTCACGGCGCTTCGCCTCCTCGAGGCGCCGGAGGTACTCCTCCAGGTCGTTCGGCTCGTAGAACGCCGTCCCGTAGACCCGGGTCAGCTGCGGCCGCGTCTCGTCGCCGCGCCAGTACGCGCCCGCCAGCGAGAGAAGCTTGACGGCGCGGATCGGCTCCGCGTTCTGGAGGTGCGGACCGCGGCAGAGGTCGGTGAAGTCTCCCTGCCGGTAGAAGGAGATCTCGCCCTCGGCCGTGTCGACGAGCTCGACCTTGTACGGCTCGTGCTCCGCCTCGAAGTAGCGCTTCGCCTCGTCCCGGCCCACCTCCCAGCGGTCCCACTCGCGGCCTTCCGCGATCTCCCGCCGCATCTCCTCCTCCAGCCGCTCCAGCACGTCCTCGCCCACCGGCTCGGGAAACTCGAAGTCGTAGTAGAAGCCGTTCTCGACGGGCGGGCCGATCGCCACCTTCGTGCCGGGGTAGAGCCGCCGGGCCGCCTCGGCGAGGAGGTGGGCGGCCGAGTGGCGGAGGACGTAGAGAGCGTCCGGGTCCTCGCGGTCGCGCGTCGTCAGGATCTGGATGCGCTCGCCCTCCGAGAGGGGGAGCCGCAGGTCGCGCACGGAGCCGTTCGCCCGCACGAGGACTGCCTGCTCGGCGAGCCGCCGGCCGATCGCGCGCGCCGCGTCGAGGCCCGTCGCGCCCTCAGGAAGCTCGAGCTCGCTGCTATCGGGAAGAATGACCCGCACGGTGGAAGAGGATACTCAGCAGCCTGCGGAGCAAAGCCCCGAGCGGACGGAGGAGGGGCCGCCCACGCCGGACCCCGAGCGCGAGGACGGCGGGGACGCCGACGACGTGCCGACCGCCGACTAACCCGGCGGCGCCCGGCTGCCGATAGGGACCGCGTGCGCGCCCGCCTGGGCCTCCTTCCGATCCTGGCCGCCCTGCCGTTTCTCTCCGGATGCCTGTGGTGGGGCCTCGGCGCGGCTTCCTCGTCGGAGAGCGGGAGCGCGACGGCGACCGTCGCGCCGCCGGCGGTCGCGGACCCCGAGAGCGCCGTCCGCGCCGCCATCCCGGCGATCGAGGCCTACTACGCCGACAACGGCACCTACGCAGGGATGACGCTCCGGCTGCTGCGGGAGCGCTACGACGCGGGGCTCGACGACGTCCGCATCGTCGTTCGGCGAAACGGGGCCCGGTACTGCGTCGAGGCCCCGCCGCGAGCAGCCTGGGCGCACTACGAGGGCCCGGCCGGCCCGGTCGCCCCCGGCCCCTGCGGCGGCCGAGGCCTCTCGTCCCCGCCGCTCCTGCCCCCCGCCGCCCAGACCCTCCACGCCGCCGTGAGGGGCATGTACGCCTACCGGAGCCGACACGGGACCTACGAAGGGGTCACCGCACGGGAGCTCCGGCGCCTCGTCCCGCGGCTCGACCGCGTCCGCGTCGTGGAAATCGGCCACGACTCCTTCTGCCTCGAGAGCGGGCGGGGAGCCGAGACGTTCTCCGCCCGGGAGAGCGGCGACGTCGGCGCCGGCCGCTGCTAGCCCGCCAGCCGCGTGCGGCCCAGCCCGGGGCTAGTCCTCGCCCTCGACGGCGCCGCGGAGGTGCGGCGGGGCCTTGAGCCAGTAGCTCTCGCGCAGCCAGTCGAGCGCCGACGCGAGGGACTCCTCGTCGGCGACGTGCGCCGTGATCCAGCCGTAGCGGCCGACGTAGCGCGCCCTCGTCACGTACGGCAGAAGCTGCGCCATCTCGCGCTCCTCCGGCGTCAGCTTCACGGTCAGGCTCACGGCCCGCTCCCCGACGGACATGGACGCGAACATGCGGTTCTCCGCCACCTTGAAGACGGGATGCCCCCACGGCTCGTCCTCGTAGGTCTCGGGGAGCGAGAGCGCGAGACGCCGGAGCTCCTCGGCGAGGTCGTCGAGCCGGGCCACCGGCGCAATCTACCGCCCGCGCAAGTTGTCAAGATTTTGCAAATTCGGCCCGGGTCGCACGGGCCCGGATTCGTCCGGGGCGTACGCTCTGGCCGCGGGCCGGGGTGCTTCTGAGGAGTTAGCCGCAGACTCCCGGATCTCTCCCCCCGGCTCGCCTCTCTTCGGGCGCGGAGGGGGACGCGCGGCGCGGCTACGCCGCGAGCGCGAGCCCGTCGCGGCGGGCCGCGGGGACGGCCGTCTCCTCCCGCTCGTCCGGGCGCTCGAGCCGTGCGAGAAGGGGGAGCGAGGCCAGGATCGGGAGGCCGATCGCGACCCACATGGCGCCGTAGCCGTTGGTCGCCGGGAAGAGCGGCCCGAGGAGGTCGAGCGAGACGCCGACGACGATCGGCCCGAGCGAGGCGCCCAGAGCGCGCGAGAAGCCGAAGAGGCCGGACGTGGCGCCCTCCGCCCCCGCAGGCGTCATCCGCGCGAGCAGCGCGTAGGGAAGCGTCATGACGACGGCGCCCGCGAGAGCGACGAACGGGAGGCCGGCGACGAGCGGGCCGAGCGAGCTGAGGCCGGCCCCGAGGAGCAGGCCGAGGCCGTAGACCCAGAGCGCCACCCGCATGAGGGGGATCGAGCCGACGCGGTCGGCGACGCGTCCGGCGGCGGCGGAGGCGACGACGTAGGCGGCCGCGACGACCCCGATCACGACCGACGCCGTTCCGACCGACTCGCCGAGCCCCTTGACGACGTAGAGGACGATGAACGTCTTCAGGCCCATGAAGGAGAGCTCCCAGAGCGCGTTCGCGGCGACGAACGCCCGGAGGTCGGCCCGGCGGCGGACGAGCCGGAGGACGCCCGGCGCCGGAGCGGCCGCGGAGACGGCGGCCACCGTCGCGCCGCCGTGGAGCTCCCGGAAGAGCGCCGCCGTCGCGAGGAGCAAGCCCGCCGCCGCGAGGACGAACGGGAGCGGCGTCCAGACGGAGAGGAAGATGCCGCCACCGAGGAGCGCGGCGCCCAGGCCGAGGCCGCGCATGACGCCCTGGGCGCCCTGAGCGCGGCCCTGGTGGGACGCAGGCAGGAGCTCGGCGAAGAGCGCCTGGTACGGCGGGTAGTAGACGAAGTAGCCGACGTAGAAGAGCGAGACGAGTGCGACCGTCTCCGCGTACGAGCCGGCGAACGGCAGTACGGCGAGCGGGAGCGCGAGGAGCGGGGCGGCGACGAGCGCGTAGGGCAGGCGGCGCCCCAGGCGCGTCGACGTCCGGTCGGAGAGGGAGCCGACGAGAACCGGGAGGAAGAGCGCGAAGAGCCCTTCGGCGCCGATGGCGAGCCCGATGGCGCTCGCCGACGAGGTCGCCTCGCCGAGGAGGAGCGGGGCGTACGTCGTCAGGACGCTCATGGCCAGCGCGAGCGCGAACGTCGGCAGCGCCAGCGTCCAGACGAATCCTCTGCGGTCGACGGCCCCGCTGTCCATGCCTGGAGGCTCTCAGGGCGGCGATCCCCGGTCAGTGCGGCCAGCCTGCGTCCGGGGGTGGGGATAGCCGAAGATCTGCGCGAGCGCCTGCCGGCGCCCTAGGCGAACGCGCGCGCCGGGGCGCCGAGCGCCCAGCGGAATCCCTGCACCGTCCAGCCGGCGACGGCGAAGGCGAGCACGGCGACGGCGAGGATCGTGAGGAGGAGGCGTCGCTTCATGGGGACAGCCTCCCACCCCCGCCGGGCCGCGTTAATCAGGCCAGCCCGCGTCCAGGAGTGCGGGAAACCGTACGCCTACGAGCGCAGGTAGGCGAGCACGGCGAGAACGCGCCGGTGGTCCTCGGAGGCCTGCGGGAGCCGTAGCTTCCCGAAGATGCTCGTGACGTGCTTCTCGACCGCGCGCTCGGTCACGACGAGCCGCTCGGCGATGCCCGAGTTGGAGCGGCCCTCCGCCATCAGCTCGAGCACCTCCCGCTCGCGCGCCGTCAGCGTGTCGATGGGGTCCTCGCGCCGGCGCCGGCCGACGAGCTGCGAGACGATGGCCGGGTCGAGCGCCGACCCGCCCTCCGCCACGCGCCGGACGGCGGCGGCGAACTCGGCCACGTCGGAGACACGGTCCTTGAGCAGGTACCCGACCCCTTCGGCGCTCTCCGCGAGGAGCTCCATGGCGTAGCCCGGCTCGACGTACTGCGAGAGGACGAGCACGCCGACGCCCGGAAAGCTCTCGCGCAGCTCCTGCGCGGCGCGCAGGCCCTCGTCCGTGTGCGTGGGCGGCATGCGGATGTCGACGATCACCACGTCCGGGGAGTAGCTCCGCACCTTCAGCATCAGGTCCTGGGCGCTCCCCGTCTGGGCGACGACGTCGAAGCCGGCGTCCTCGAGCAGGCGGGCGATGCCCTCGCGCAGGAGCACGGAGTCTTCGGCGATGACTACGCGCACGGAATCTCCGCCCGGATTCGCGTCCCGGCGCCCGGCGAGCTCTCCACGCGGAGCCGGCCGTCGAGCGCCTCGACGCGGTCGGCGAGCCCGCGCAGCCCGGACCCACGCGTCGGGTCGGCGCCCCCGACCCCGTCGTCGGCGACCTCGACGAGCGCGCTGCCGTTGCGCCGGGCGACCGTGACGGCGACGGCCGAGGCGTCCGCGTACTTCGCCACGTTCGCGAGGGCCTCGGAGACGACGTAGTACGCCGCCGCCTCGACGGGCTCCGGCAGGCGCTCGTCGGTGAGGGCGAGGTCGACGGGCAGCGGGGACCGCGCGGCGAGCGCCTCGAGGGCCGCGCCGAGGCCGCGATCGGTGAGCACGGCGGGGTGGATCCCGCGCGCGAGCTCCCGCAGCTCCTCGAGGGCGAGCGCGAGCTCGTCCGACGCCGCCTTGAGCAGGCGCTCGGTTTCCTGGGGATCGGTCGCGAGCCGTGCCTGGGCGAGCCTCAGCGTGAGCGAGAGCGAGACGAGCCGCTGCTGAGCCCCGTCGTGGAGGTTTCGCTCCAGCCGGCGGCGCTCGACGTCGGCGGCCTCGACGATGCGGGCCCGCGAGCGCCGGAGCTCGTCCTCCTGCCGCTTGCGCTCGGTGATCTCCCGGACGATGAGCGCGGCTTCTCGCCCGTCCTTGACGATCCGGACCTCCCAGTCGCGCAGGGCGCCGCCGACCTCGAGCCGGTACTCGCCGGTGACGACCTTTCCCGTCTCCAGCGCCTCGCGGACGCCTGCGAGGAGCTGGCCGGCCACGTTCGGCGGAAGGACGTCGCGGACGTTCGAGCCGAGCAGCTCCTCCGGAGGCACGGTGAGGTCGCGCGGATCGCCCTTGACGTCGAGGTACGTGCCGCTCCGGTCCATCCGGAACATGAGGTCCGGGATGGCATGGAGGAGCGCGCGGTAGCGCCGCTCGCTGCCCTTGAGCGCCTGCACCATCCGCTCGCGCGCGAGCGCGAGGCTGGCGGCGGCGCAGACGGCCCGCACGAGCTCCGGCTGGTCGAGGAGCGACGCGTCGTGGACGAGGACGGCGACGAGGTCGTGGTCGTGCTCGACGATCGTTGCGACGCGGCCCTCGTCCGCGGTGTGGGCCTTGACGTCGAACGGCAGGCCGGACACGTCGACGTAGCGGTTCGCGTTCGGGATCCAGTACCCGAGGAGCAGCGTCGGGTCGCCCAGGGCGCGCCGGATCGCGGCCCGCACCTCCTTCGGCTCCCGCGCAGCGCCGAGGTCGACGAGCAGGTCGCCGACGGCCGCGCGCGCGAGGCGGGTCTGCAGGACGAAGGCGAGGAACGAGAGCGGCACCGAGGCGAAGACGAAGACGAGCACCCACCAGACCGCGTTCGACGCCGAGTCGCTGACCGCCGAGAGCGGCAGGGCGACGAGGAGGAGGACGAGCGACGCTCCGGACGTCGCGTAGATGGGCGAGAGCAGGCGGCGAAGCGGCTTGGAGGCCGCCCGCCAGCGGCGCAGGAGGACGTGCACGACGACGCCGAGCACGGCGACGCCGACGGCGATGATGAGGCCGGAGATCACGTCGGTGGCGAGCCGGCTCTCGTTGATCAGAAAGGCGTTCGGGGGGCACTCGGCGCACTCGTCGGAGAAGTCGTCGAAGAACGAGTTGAGGAGCCCGCCCCCGAGGACGACGGCGTACGCCGCCGTGACGGCGAAGTACACGGAGGGCGTCTCCAGGTACCCGCGCGGGAAGGCGAGCAGGGCATGGACGAAGACGGCGAGGTAGAGGCCGCCGAGGATCCAGCCGAGCGTGAACGGGATCGACGAGTTCGACTCCGCCAGCGCGCCGAGGAGCCAGGTGAGCCCGACCGCCGTCAGGAGGAGCCCGAAGCGGTTCGCCGGGCGACGCGCCCAGGCGACGAGGCCGCTGCCGATGAACGCCCACGCCGCGACGAGGTTGCCCGCGGCGACGAGCGCGGCGTTGTCCTCGTGGTCGCTCGTGAAGGTGAGCACGAGCGCGGCGACGGTGAGGCCGAGCGCGGCGCCCAGAACGGCCAGCTGCGTCCGCTTCATCCCTCTATCGAAGCACAGCCTGCAGGACGGCGCCCGAGAGCTCGGCCTTCGGGATGAACCCGCGCGCCCCGCACCCGGGGACGAGCGGCCCGAAATCGGTCGCGTCGCGGCTCGAGGTCAGGACGACCTGCGGCCCGCTCCCGTTCTGCTTGCAGAGCTGCGCCGCCACCTCGAATCCGTTCATGTCCGGAAGCTGGACGTCGAGGAGGACGACGTCCGGTTGCAGCCGCTCCACCGCTGCCAGCGCGGAGGTGCCGTCCTCCGCCTCGCCGACGACCTCGAACCCGTCTCCCGCGAGCACCGTGCGCACCGTGGCGCGGAAGCCCGCGTGGTCGTCGACGATGAGCAGCGTCCTGGCCATGTGTTGAGCTCATGGTGACAAACCTCGGAAACGCTCGGAATACGGCTATCCACACCCTTCGGCCGGGGAGAACCCGCCGCCTCAGACGCCGCGCGGGGCCATGTCCTGGAGCGCGACGCGCATGAGGTCGCGGATGGAGACGATCCCCGCGACGGCGCCGCCCTCGAGCACGGGCAGGTGCCGGAAGCCCCCGTGGATCATCAGCGCTGCGGCGTGGTCGGTCGTCTCGGCGGCGTCGACGGTCTCGGGGTGCCGCGTCATCCAGTCGCGGACGCGGGCGTCCTCCGTGAGGCCGCCCGCCACGGCCTTCAGGAGGTCGCGTTCCGTGAGGATGCCGGCCAGCCGCTCGCCGTCCATGACGAGCACGGCCCCGACGCCCCGAGCGGCCATTCGCCCGGCCGCCTCCCGCAGCCGCTCGTCCGGGCCGGCCGTGAGGAGCTCGCGCGACATGTGGTTGGCGACGACCGTCATTTCTGCCGGCGATCCTAAAGGGCCGCGAGCAGCCCGTCGACCCGGCGGCGGATGTCGTCCCTGAGCTCCCGGACCTCTGCCGGGCGCCGACCCGCCGGGTCGGGAAGGTCCCAGTCGACGTAGCGCGTGCCGGGGACGACGGGGCACTCGTCGCCGCACCCCATCGTGACCACGACGTCCGCCCACTCGGCGTCGTCTCTCTCCAGGCGGCGCGGGGTGCGCTCCGCGAGGTCGACCCCGACCTCCCGCATCGCCGCCACGACCTCGGGGTGGACGCCGGCCGCGGGCGCCGTGCCCGCAGAGCGCGCCTCGTGCAGTCCCGTGGCCGCCTCGGCGAAAAGCGCCTCGGCGATCTGCGAGCGCCCCGCGTTCTGCACGCAGACGAAGAGGACGTTCACCTCGGGAGCGGCTCGAGCTTGTAGCCGACCCCGTAGCGCGTCTGGATGAACGTGTGCGCGGGGGCGAGGGCGTCGAGCTTGTCGCGGATCTTGCGCACGAAGACGTCCACCGTCCGGTCGCGGTGGCTGAGGCGCCGGCCCCAGACCTTCTGGAGGAGCTCGTCCCGGGACACCACCCGACCCCGCTCGAGCGCGAGCGCGTAGAGGAGGCGGAACTCGGTCGGCGTCAGCTCCGCGCTCGTGCCGCGCACGTACGCCTGCACGTTCAGCGGGTCCACCCGGAGCTCGCCGATCTCGATCGGATCGCCGCGGCGCTCGTCCTGGGCTCGCACGCCGCGGCGGGCGGCGGCGCGAACGCGCGCGACGAGCTCGTTCATCGAGAACGGCTTCACGAGGTAGTCGTCCGCCCCGATCTCGAGGGCGTGGACGCGGTCGTGCTCGGTCCCCCGGGCGCTCACGACGACGATGGGAGTGCCGATCCCCTCGTCCCGCGCCGTCTCGATCAGCTTCCAGCCGTCCACCCCGGGGAGCATGAGGTCGAGGACGCAGACGTCCGGGCGCTCGTAGCGAAGACGCGCGAGGCCCGACTCGCCCTTGTTCACCCAGAGGGCATCGAAGCCGGCGGAGCCCAGGTGACGGGCCATCCCCTGGGCGATGACGTCGTCGTCCTCGATGATCAGGACCTTCGCCACTGCGACAAGCATGCCGGTCCAGGGACGGCGCGGGGGTGCCCCGGCGGTGAAGAAGCGGTGAACGACCGGTGAACGACCCGGCGGCTAGAGGGGTGGCCGTAGGGGAATCGCGACCGGGTGGCAGCCGTACCCGCAGAGGGTGGCTGGCCGGCTGGTCGCACGCAGCGTCGGCGGCGATGCTGGAAGGGACGTTCCCCGCTTGCGCGAAAGGAGAGTCCGATGCTTCCGAAGCTCTGGCTGACGACCTTCGTCGTCTACACCCTCGCTGCGCTCCCCGTCCTCGTCTGGGCGCTCGCGAGCCTCGCCGCCTGACCGCCACACCGTGCCGGCGACCCCGGGTGGCCGGCACGGTCGGCGCGACTCCCACGCGCCCTACGGCACCGGGGAGCGTCGCTGGCACGACACTACGATGGCCCCGATGCAGCTTCCCTTCCGGCCACGTCGAGCCGCGCCCGACGCCGCGCTCGCGGACCTGCGCGTCGAGGCCAGGCGGGGCCGCGCGGTCGTCGAGGAGAGCCGCGAGGTCGTCGTCGTCCTCGACGAGGCGGGCCGGGTGGTCGCGGCGAGCCGCCGGGCGCGCGAGTCCTTCCCCGGCCTGAACGAGGGCGCCGAGCCGCCACCCGCCCTCCTCGCCGACCCGGCTCTGCGGATTCCCTACGAGGTGGACGGCCGGCGCGAGACGCTCGTCTACGGGCGCGGCGCGGGTGACCTCGCGGCCTACGAGGAGCTCCGTGCCGGCTTCACCGCCGCCGTCTCCCACGAGCTGAGGACGCCGCTCGCCCGCCTGCTCGCGCTGCTCGAGAGCGCGCTCCTTCCCGACGCGGACCCCCGCGGGCTCGTCGAGCAGGCGCGCGCGGAGGTCGCCCAGATCCGCGAGCTGATCGACGACGTGCTCTTCCTCTCCGAGCTCGAGACGGGACGGGAGGTCGTCGGTCTCGGCTCGACGCGCGCGGCGCCGCTCGTGGCCGAGGCCGCGGACGCGCTCGCCGAGCAGGCCGCCCGCGCGGGCGTCACGGTCGTGGTGGCGGGCGACGAGGACGTCGAGCTTCCGCTGCGGCCGCGCATGATTCGCGTCGTCGCCGAGAACCTGGCCGAGAACGCCGTCCGCTACGCCGGCCCGGGCGCGCGCCTCACGCTCTCGGTGCACCGGGACGACGCCGGCGCGGCGCTCGTCGCCTCGGACGACGGCGTCGGCGTGGCCGAGGAGGACCTTCCCCGCCTCTTCGAGCGCTTCTACCGCGGCGACCGCGCCCGCGCCTCCCGCGGGACGGGCCTGGGCCTCGCCATCGTCAAGCACGTGGTCACGTCCGCCGGCGGAACGGTCGAGGCCACGGGTGCGCGCGGCCACGGGCTGACGATCCGCTGCCGGTTCCCCGGCCCACGGCCGGGCGGCTTCACGACCTCGTAACCACTTCTTCACGACCCCTCGCCCCACGGCCGCTCGCGGCCTGGCGAGACTCGAGGCGATGCCAAGACGCGAAAGGAGAACAGTGGCAACTCGCCCTAGCCCCCGGCTCCTCCTCCCCGCCCTCCTCGCCGTGACCGTCGCCGTCGCCTCGGGGTGCGGCCGCGACGCCGGCGGCGACGGCGGCGCAGCGAGCGGAGGAGGGGAGGTCGCCGCAGGCGGTGCGGAGCTCTCGGGTCGCATCGTCTCGGACGGCTCGAGCACCGTCGGTCCGCTCACGACCGCGGCTGCGGAGCGCTTCCAGGAACAGCACGCGGGCGTGAGCATCGAGGTGGGAATCTCGGGCACGGGAGGCGGCTTCGAGCGCTTCTGCGCCGGCGAGACCGACCTCTCGAACGCCTCCAGGCCGATCGACGAGGAAGAGGAGGCTCCGCTCTGCGAGCGGAACGGCGTCGAGTACACCGAGCTCCAGGTCGCCGTCGACGCGCTCACGGTCGTCGTCAACACGGAGAACGAGTGGGCCGAGTGCCTCACCGTCGACGAGCTGAGGACGATCTGGGCTCCGGAGTCCGAAGGCAAGGTGACGAGCTGGAGCCAGGTCCGCGACGGATTCCCCGACGTACCGCTCGCGCTCGCGGGCGCCGGCACCGACTCGGGGACGTTCGACTACTTCACGGACGCGGTCAACGGCGAGGAGGGGGCCAGCCGCTCGGACTACACGGCGAGCGAGGACGACAACGTGACCGTCCAGGCGGTCGAGGGCAACGGAGGCGGGCTCGGCTACTTCGGGCTGTCGTACTACCTCGAGAACGAGGGGGCGCTCAAGGCGCTCGAGATCGAGAACGAGAGCGGCGAGTGCGTCGCGCCGAGCGCCCAGACGGCGCAGGCGGGCGCCTACAACCCGCTCGCGCGTCCCCTCTTCGTCTACGTCGAGAACGGGTCGCTCCGGCGGCCCGAGGTGGAGGAGTTCATGCGCTTCTACCTCGCCAACGTCGAGGAGATCGCCGCCGACGCGCTCTTCGTCCCGCCTCCGGCCGAGGCGCAGGCGGAGAGCCGGGCGACGCTCGAGGCGGCGATCGGCTCGTAACCGGTGGCGACGCGGGACGCCACGGTAGGCGC
>DATAAQ010000197.1:0-9157 GCA_036260055.1 Gaiellaceae bacterium
GTCGCCGCCGCCCGCGCACACCTGGTCGAGACGGGCGCCGTCCTCGACCCGTTCCCCGCGTTCCTGCTCCGCCGCGGCCTCAAGACGCTGACGCTCCGGATGGAGCGCCAGAGCGCCAACGCACGCGCCGTCGCACGCTTCCTCGAGGAGCACCCGAAGGTCGGGCGGGTGCTCTACGCGGGCCTCGAGAGCTTCCCGCAGCACGAGCTCGCACGGCGCCAGCTCGCCGACTCGGGCGGGATGCTCGCCTTCGAACTCGCGGGCGGTCGCGAGGCCGGCGAGCGGCTGATGGACGCGCTCGAGCTCTGCGCCCGGGCGACGAGCCTCGGCGGCGTCGACACCGTCGTCCACCACCCGGCGTCGACGAGCCACCGCCAGTTCTCGCCGGAGCAGCTGGCCGACGCCGGGATCTCGCCGGGGCTCCTCCGCCTCTCCGTAGGCTGTGAGGATGCCGACGATCTCGTCGCCGACCTCGAGCAGGCTCTCGCGCGGACGTGAATGGCTGGCGCTCGCCCTCTGGGCGGCGCTCGCGGGCCTCTTCGTCGTCGCCGCCTTCTACGGCGCGAGCGAGGAGGCGATGCCCGAGGACGCGCTCTACGACGTCGACCTGGCCGTCAACGGTGTCTTCTTCTACGGGCTCATGGTCGCCATCTCGCTGGGGATCGCCCGCCTGTACGCCCGCCCGCTCCACGACCTCGGGTTCCGCGCCTTCCGCGCCCGCTGGGTCTGGATCGCGTTCGGCGTCGTCGTCGTGACGCTCGTCGTCGGCCGCGTCCTCGAGCCCGTCCTGCACGGCGGGGAGCAGCAGGGCTTCGCCCCCGACCGCTGGCAGCCCGAGCACGCGGGCGCCTTCGTCGCGAACACGGTCCTGGTCGTGACGCTCGGGCCTTTCGCGGAGGAGGTCTTCTTCCGCGGGCTGGGCGTCCGCGCGCTCGGGCTCCTCGGCGTCGCCGCGGCCGTCGTCGTCAGCGGGGTGGTCTTCGGGCTCGTCCACGGGATCCTCGGCGCGCTCCCGCCGCTCGTCCTCTTCGGGATCGGCCTCGCCTGGGTGCGGGCGGGCTCGGGCAGCGTCTGGCCCGGCGTCATCGCGCACATGACGTACAACGGCCTCGGGATCGCGCTCCTCGTGCTCGCGTGGGCGCTGGACGTTCCCCTCGAATGACGGCCCGCCTATGCTTCGGGACGTGACCGAGGCCGACCGCGACCCCCTCGTCCGCCAGCTCCGCGAGCAGATCTCGGACACCGACCTCGCGATCGTGAACGCGATCAACAAGCGCCTGCGCCTCGTGCAGCGGCTCCGCGACTACAAGACCTCGCGGGGGTGGGAGTTCGTCGACCAGGCCCGCGAGGACTGGATGCTCGCGTACGTCACGCGGGCGAACCAGGGCCCGCTGTCGCCCGAGGGGCTGCGGGAGATCTACGGAGAGCTCCTCGACCTCACGAAGCGCGAGGTCGCGGGCGAGACGGCGGGCGAGGCCGAGGCCTCCTAGCCTACTCCTCGGTCGAGAAGTCCTCCGGCTTCACCTCGTCGAGGAACTTCTTGAACTCCTCGACGACCTCCTCCTCGTTGACGTCGTCGTGCTCGAACTCGATCGCGCTCTCCTCGATGACGTCGTCGGCGGCGAAGATCGGCGCGCCCGCGCGGACGGCGAGCGCGATGGCGTCGCTCGGCCGGGAGTCGATCTCGATCTCGCTCCCGTCCACGGCCACCGTGACGATGGCGTAGAACGTGTTCTCGCGCAGCTCGGTCACCGCGATGCGTGAGATCCGCGCCTCGAGCCGGGCGAGCACGTCGGTCAGGAGGTCGTGCGTCATCGGCCGCGGCGCGGAGGCGCCCTGGAGCTTCATGAGGATCGCCGCCGCCTCCGGATGGCCGATCCAGATGGGCAGAAACTTGTTTCCCTCGGCCGTCTTCAGGAGGACGATCGGCTGCTTGCCGACCATGTCGAAGCTGACCCCGTAGATGACCATCTCCTGCATAGGCGCCTGGCTCGGATGATAGCGACCGCCCTTTTTGGGGACGCCGAGGTGGGCGATCCTGGATTCGAACCAGGGACCTCCGCCTTATCAGAGCGGCGCTCTAACCGACTGAGCTAATCGCCCGCGCGCGGGCCATTGTAGCGGGGGCCCCGCTCAGTGGAGGTGGCGGCACCGGCGGGAGTAGTCCTCGAAGGCGAGGAGGAACGTCCGCTCGCCGGCGAGCTCGAGCACCGTCTGCTTCGTCCGGGCATCGACGTCCTCGTCCGAGCGGAGCACCTCGACGAAGTGGCCGAGACGGTCACGGCGCGCGAGCACGGCGAGCCGGAGGACGAGCTCGCGGACGCTCTCCTCCCCGTGCAGCTCCTCGAGCGACTCGAGGTCGTACCACCCTCCCACGACCGCCTCACCATAGACGAGAAACGCGCCGAATCACCGCCGGGCCTCGAGCGCCTCGACGATCTCCTCGAGCTGCGTCTCGCTCTCCCAGAAGATCTCGATGCGCCCCGCGGCGACGCGGGCACTCGTGCCGGTCAGCCGCTCGCAGGCCTCGCGTGCCCGTGCGGCGAGGGCGGGGTCGACCGGCTGGGAGCGGCGCGGTTTCGTCCGCGCCCCCGCCCAGCGGGCCGCCCGCTCCGCCGCGCGAACCGAGAGGCCGCCGCGAATGATCCTCCGCGCGAGGCGGCGGCGGCCGTCGTTGTCGGGCACCGCCAGCACAGCTCGCGCATGGCCCTCGCTCAGGAGCCCCCGCTCCACGAGCCCGAGGACGTCGTCCGGGAGGTCGAGCAGGCGCAGGCGGTTGGAGACGAACGGCTTCGAGCGGCCGACGTGCTCGGCCACTTCGCCGAGCGAGAGCCCGAACTCGTCCATGAGCGCCGCGTAGCCGCGGGCCTCGTCCACAGGGGAGAGATCCTCGCGGGCGACGTTCTCGACGAGCGCGAGAAGGAGCGAGTCGCGGTCGTCGCCCGGGCGAATGACGGCCGGAATCGTCGCGAGTCCTGAGTGGCGGGCGGCCCGCCAGCGGCGCTCGCCGGCGACGAGCTCGTAGCGGCCGTCCGCGAGCGGGCGGACGAGCACGGGCTGGACGACGCCCTGGGCGCGGACGGACTCGGCCAGCTCGACGATCGTCTCGTGGTCGAGGCGGCGGCGCGGTTGGCGGGTGTTCGCGCTGATCGCGCCCACCGGGAGATGCGCGAGCTCGGCCGACGCGGGGGCCCCGCCCATCAGAACCTCGAGGCCCCGGCCGAGGCCGCGGCGCCCAGGCGCGGGAGCGCTCACGCCGCCACCGCCACACGCGCGGTGCGCAGCCGCTCGACGAGTTCGCCGGCGACCCGGTAGTAGGCGTCGGCGCCGGCAGAGCCGCGGTCGTACGCAGTGATGGGGAGCCCGTGGCTCGGCGCCTCGGCGAGCCGCACGCTCCTCGGCACCGTCGCCTCGAGGACGAGGTCGCCGAAATGGCGGCGCGCCTCGGCCTCGACGTCTGCGGCGAGCCGCGTGCGGCCGTCCACCATCGTCAGGACGATCCCGGCCAGCGCCACGCGCGGGTTCAGCCTCGCGCGGGCGAGCTCCACGGAGCGCAGGAGCTGCGCCAGCCCCTCGAGCGCGTAGTACTCGCACTGAACCGGCACGAGCACGCGGTCGCAGGCGGCGAGCCCGTTGACGGTGAGCGGACCGAGGGAGGGCGGGCAGTCGACGAAGGTGAAGTCGTAGCGCTCCCGGGCGGGAGCCAGCGCCTGAGGGAGGAACGTCTCACCGTCCCCCCGGCGCGCGAGCTCGACGGCAGCCCCGGCGAGCTCCGGCCGCGCCGGGACGAGGTCGAGCCCCTCGAAGCGCGTCGCCTGGGCGACGTCGGCGAGCGGCGCCCCGTCGAGGAGGGCGTACGTCGAGGAGTCGCCGGCGCGCTCGCCGAGGCCGGAGGTCGCGTTCGCCTGGGGATCGAGGTCGACGACGAGCGCCCGCGCGCCCGCCTCCGCGAGGCAGGCCGCCACGTTCACCGCCGTCGTCGTCTTGCCGACGCCGCCCTTCTGGTTCGCGAGCGCGAGGATCGTCCCCACGAGCGGCAGGCTACTCAGGCGAGAGGACGTTTCCGGGCCACCCCCGTACGACGCGGGAAGCGGGCCGGCGTCGGGCCGAGCTTCCGCAGGACGAGGAAACCGGACGGCGCGGGCTCCGGCTCGGCGGCGAGGAGGGCGGCCGCGCGAGCGACCGAGGCGGCATCCGCCGAGGGGCCGGCGAAGAGGACGGCGACGCCGCCCTCCCGCACGAGCGGGAGGCACCACTCCACCGCGATCGGCGGCGGCGCCAGCGCGCGCGCGAGCGCGGCGCCGTAGGCCTCGCGGCCCGCACCCCGGCCGTGCTCCTCCGCCCGCGCGCAGACGACGGAGACGTTCTCGAGCTCGCGGGCGACGCGTTCGAGGAAGTCGCACTTTCGCCGCTGGGACTCGAGGAGGACGAACTCGAGCTCCGGCCGGGCGGCCGCGAGCGGGATCCCGGGTGAGCCGCCGCCGGATCCGACGTCGACGACCGGCCCGCGTTCGAGGAGGTCGGCTGCGGGGAGGGCGGCGTCGAGGAGCACCCGCCGGGCCTCGCCCGCGTCGGCGATTGCGGTCAGGCCGGGCGCCTCGACGAGAGCAGCGAGCCAGCGCTCGAGCCGGGCGTCGCTAGCGAGGTGCGGGCGCGACGACGACGTACCGGTTCGGCTCGGCGCCCTCGCTCGACGTGACGACGCCGTCCCGCTCCGCCAGGTGGACGTGGACGATCTTGCGCTCGACGGCGGTCATCGGCTCGAGCGAGACCGGCCGGCCGCTCTGGAGCGCGTCGGCGGCAGCCCGCTCGGCGAGGCTCTCGAGCGAGGCGCGCCGGCGCTCGCGATAGCCCGCGGCGTCGACGACGACGTCCTTGCGCTCGTCCTCCCTGCCCCGCCAGACGATCGCGTTGGCCAGGTACTGGATCGCGTCGATCGTGTGGCCCCGCTTCCCGATCACGAGGCCGAGGTCAGGCCCGGACAGGGTCGCGGAGAGCGTCTCCCCGCTCTCGTCGACCGTGATGGCGCAGGGCGCGCCGAGCGCGTCGCAGACCCGCTCGAGCAGCTCGCGCAGGCGTGCGGCCGGGGTGCCCGGCTCCTCCGCCGCGGCCGGCGCCTGAGGAACGCGCGTGAGCGTCGCGACCACGCGGGCCGGCGTGAAGCCGACGCCGAGAAGCCCGCGCTCGCCCTCGGAGAGCACGTCGAAGCGGACGCTCGCCTTGTCGATCCCGGGAAAGCGGCGCTCGAGCTCGCGGAGGGCCGCCCACTTGGCCTCGCCGACCGTCTCGCCGGTGCCCTCCACCTCCGTCTCGGCGGCGGTCTCCTCGCTCACCGGCGGCTCCGCGGCCCCTTCTTCTTGCGCCGCCGGACGCGTTGCTGGCCCGGCTGGGTCGCGCGCGACGGCTGCACCGCCTTCTCGGCGCTCGAGCCGTCGCCGGCCGGGGCGGCCTCGCGGGCGGGCGTCCGCGACGTGCGCTTGGGCGGAGGCTCCGGCTTCGGCACGAGGCGCCGGGTGACGAGGCCCTGGCCGACCGTCCAGAGGTTCGTCGTCACCCAGTAGAGCATGAGGCCGATCGGGAAGTTGACGATGAAGAACGCGAAGACGAACGGCAGCGCGAGGAAGATCGTGCGCTGGCGCTTGTCCATCGTCGTGGCCATGAAGAGGGTCGAGGCGACCTGGCTCGCGATGTAGATGACGAGGAGCAGCCAGCCCGACCAGTGGGAGTTGATGTTCTCCGTGAAGTTCGGGACGATCCCGAGCCACCCGAGGTCGGCGATCGTCTCGCCCTGGCGCTGGTACTCGGGGAAGACCTCGTCGTCGAAGTCCCGCAGGACGAAGAAGAGCGAGATGAAGATCGGGATCTGGAGGACGATCGGGAGGCACGACGCTGCCGGGTTGATCTTGTTCTCCCGGTAGAACTTCATGACCTCCTCGTTCATGCGCTGCTTGTCGTTCTTGTACTTCTGCTGAATCGCCTTCAGCTGCGGCGCATGCGCCTGGAGGTGCTGCATCGAGCGGATCTGCTTGACCGTCAGGGGGACGATCAGGATCCGGACGATCACGGTGAGGGCGACGATCGCCCAGGCCCAGGGGAGCGAGCCGGACGCGTGCAGCCACTCGAGGACGGCGGTGAGGACGTCCTCGATCGGGCCCAGGACGTTGGCGAGGATCACCGGAAGAGCCTCTGGTCGCCGGCGTGATCCACGCCCCCGTGGCTCCAGGGGTTGCACCGGAGGAGACGCCAGCCGGCGAGGACGAGGCCGCGGACGACACCCCACTCGCGGATCGCGTCGAGAGCGTACTGCGAGCACGTCGGGTGGAACTTGCAGCGGGACCCGACGAGCGGGCTCACCAGCATCCGGTAGGCGTGGATCGGCAGCGAGACGACGAGCCTCATGCGCCCGCCCCCTCGCCCAGGCGGAAGACCTCGCGGACTCGCTCCTGGAGCCACGCGAAGCCTCGCGTCTCGACCGCCTCGGTGAGGCCGGGACGGGCGATCACGACGTAGTCGTGCCCGGCGGGAAGTCCGGGCGCCAGCTCCCCGAGCGCGGCGCGGAGACGCCGCTTCAGGCGGTTCCGCTCGACCGCGCCGCCGAGCTGCCGCGAGACGGCGAGGCCGAGGCGCGACTCGCCTGCTGGATCCTCCTCGCGCGGAAACGAGTAGAGGACGAGGAAGCGCGTCGAGACAGAGCGGCCCTTGCGGTACACCGCGTCGAAGTCGCGGGAGCGCGAGAGGCGGTTGCGGCGGCTCAAGCGGAGAGACGCTTGCGGCCCTTGGCGCGGCGCCGCTTGAGGATCGCGCGGCCCGCCCGGGTGGCCATACGCGCCCGGAATCCGTGCCGGCGCTTGCGCCGGCGCACGTTCGGCTGGAAGGTTCGCTTCACGGGAAGATCGAGGAAACGGCCGCGCGAGACGACCGGCGGCCAGTATAGATCAGCGTCTTCCCCGGCCGTTGCCGGCAATCGGCACGCGACGGAATCCACAGGCCCGAACGCGCATGGGAGGCCGGAAGCGGGCGCCTTTCCACACCTGTGGATAACGGTGTGGAGACGTGGAAAATCCCTGCAAAGTTGCCCTTTCGCCCACCGACGATTTCCCCAGGACGGCGCATTGAGCGGGCCGGGAGACCGCTGCTATAGTCGCCGCTTCCCGGAGTCGGAGGAAGGGCGAAACAAGGGGTGGACGGAGCTCCAGAGTTGAGTGCAGGCGACCTTTGGAGCGAGGTTTCGGCCCGTCTCCGGGAAACCCTCAACGAGTCGACGTACAACATGGGCTTCGCCGGGGCCCGCGCCGGCCACCTGGACGGCGGCTCGTTCGTCCTCTTCGTGCCGAACGACTTCACACGCGAGTGGATCGACGGCCACGTTCGCGGGCTCCTGGAGGGCGCGGTCCGCGAGACGCTCGGCGACGAGCGCGAGGTCCGCCTCGCCGTCCACGAGCAGAACCCCTCCCCGGGAATCCTCGCCCCGCCGCCACGCCAGACCGAGGGCCTGAATCCGAAGTACACGTTCGACTCCTTCGTGATCGGGTCGTCGAACCGCTTCGCACACGCGGCCGCTCTGGCCGTCGCCGAGGCGCCCGCCCAGGCGTACAACCCCCTCTTCATCTACGGCGGCACGGGGCTCGGCAAGACCCACCTGCTCCAGGCGATCGCCGGCTACGTGGGGGAGCATTCGCGCGACCTCTCCGCCCGCTACGTCACGAGCGAGACGTTCATGAACGACTTCATCAACTCGCTCCGCGACAAGCGCATCGAGGGCTTCAAGCAGCGGTACCGCCACTACGACGTGCTCCTGATCGACGACATCCAGTTCTTCGAGCACAAGGAGCGGATCCAGGAGGAGTTCTTCCACACCTTCAACTCCCTCTACGAGGCCGGCCGGCAGATCGTCATCTCCTCCGACCGGCCGCCGCGCGCGATCGCGACGCTCGAGTCCCGCCTCCGGTCGCGGTTCGAATGGGGCCTGATCACCGACATCCAGCCGCCCGACCTCGAGACGCGCATCGCGATCCTCCGAAAGAAGGTGAAGACGGACGCAATCCACGTTCCCGACTCGCAGGTCCTCACCTTCATCGCCAGCCGCATCTCCACGAACATCCGCGAGCTCGAAGGCGCGCTCACCCGCGTCGTCGCCTTCTCGTCGCTGACCGGGCGGCCGATGACCGTCGAGCTCGCCCAGGAGGTTCTCCAGGACGTCTTCCCCCAGGGGGAGATGCCCGAGATCTCCGTCGAGCAGATCCAGCAGACCGTCGTCGAGCGGTTCGGCATCTCGCTCGGCGAGCTGACCGGCGACCGCCGCTCGCAGTCGATCGTCTACCCGAGACAGGTCGCGATGTACCTCTGCCGCGAGCTGACGGACAGCTCGCTCCCGAAGATCGGGAAGAAGTTCGGCGGGCGCGACCACACGACGGTCATCCACGCCACGTCGAAGATCGCGAAGCTCATCCAGGAAGACCGCAACGTCTACAACCTCGTCCAGGAGCTCACGGCCCGCATCAAGCAGGTCCGTTGAGAACCCTGGGGACGGCGCGTCGGCAGCTGTGAACTCGTCCCTTTCCTTCTCGTTCCTGTGCAAAACCTTGCATTTCTGCACATCTCTCTCCCCAGCGAGAACCGCACCGGCGCAGGGCTGCGCACCGTCTTCCCCGTCGTTCACACTGCTTACTACTACGACGAGAGGTTCTCTTTAAATGACTTCGACGGATACGGTTGTGCCCACGAGGATGCGGATCGTGTGCGCCAAGGAGGAGCTCGCGGAGAAGCTCCAGGTCGTCGGGCGCGGCGTGTCGGCCCGGACGAACGTGCAGATCCTCGCCGGGATCATGCTCAGAGCGGCAGCCGGCCGTCTGCACCTGTCTGCGACGGACATGGAGATCTCGCTGCGCGTCTCGCTCGAGGCGGACGTGCAGGAGGACGGCGCGGTCGTCGTCCCCGGCCGTCTGCTCGTGGACATCGTGCGGCTCCTCCCCGGCGGCGAGGTCACGCTCGAGCACAGGGCCGAGGAGGGCGTCGCACGTCTCACGTGCGGGAGCGCCTCGTACGCTCTCAACACCTACGGGCCGGAGGACTTCCCCCGCCTCCCCGAGATCGACCCCGAGACGTCGTTCACCGTCGACGGCGAGGCGTTCCTCGACACCGTCGCGCGCGTCGGCCG
>DATAAQ010000198.1:0-1940 GCA_036260055.1 Gaiellaceae bacterium
AGCCGCTCGTCGCCGGCCACCCGGATCCGGATCGCGCGCCGCTCGAGCTCGAGCGGCTCCGCGAGCGCCGCGTCGAACTCGCCGGCGCGAAGGTCGCCGCGGCGAAGGAGGAGGTCGTGCAGCCCGTCCGGCGTCCGCGGCCTCCCGGCGAGCTCCCGCTCGACCTGCTCGACGGCCATCGGGTCGAGGAGGTCGCGCAGCTCCTCCTGGCCGAGAAGCTCTCGGAGGAGGTCGCGGTCGAGGGCGAGCGCCTGCGCGCGGCGCTCCGCGAGGGGCGTGTCGTCCTCGTACATGTACGTGGCGACGTAGTCGAAGAGGAGCGAGGACGCGAACGGCGACGCGCTCGGCGTCTCGACCTCGACGAGGTCGATGCGCCGCTGGCGCAGCGCCGCGAGGAGCCCCGTCAGCGCCGGCAGGTCGAAGACGTCCTGCAGGCACTCCCGGTAGGTCTCGAGCACGACCGGGAAGTCCGCGTAGCGCCGCGCGACCTGGAGGAGGCCCTGCGCCTTCAGGCGCTGCTGCCAGAGCGGCGTCCGCTGCCCGGGGCGGCGGCGCGGGATGAGGAGCGCGCGCGCGGCGTTCTCGCGGAAGCGGGCGCCGAAGAGCGCAGTGCCGCCGACCTCGGCGACGACGAGCTCCTCGAGCTCCTCCGGCCCGACGAGGACCTCGTCGAGCGGCGGGGGCGCGTCGGCGTCGGGAAGGTGCAGAGCGATGCCGTCGTCCGACCAGATCGCGTTCACCTCGATGCCGAGGGACTCGCGCAGCCGGGCGGCGAGCGCGAGCGCCCAGGGCGCGTGCACGCGGCCGCCGAAGGGCGTCAGGATGCAGAGGCGCCAGTCGCCGATCTCGTCGCGAAAGCGCTCGACGACGACCGTGCGGTCGGACGGCAGCGCGCCCGTGGCGGCCTCCTGCTCGCGGAGGAAGGTGAGGAGGTTCTGCGCGGCGCGCCCGTCGAGCAGGTGCTCGCGGGTCAGGCGCTCGAGGGCCCGCTCGTCGTCGAGCGCCACGAGCTCCCGGCCCGTGCGCCCGATCGCCTCCCCCAGCTCGTAGGGGCGCCCGACTCCCTCGCCCTTCCAGAACGGAACCACGGCCGGGACACCGGGTGCCGGCGAGACGAGCACGCGGTCGCGCGTGATCTCCTCGATGCGCCAGGTCGAGGCCCCGAGCAGGAACGTCTGCCCCGCGCGCGCCTCGTAGACCATCTCCTCGTCGAGCTCGCCGACGCGCCCGCCGCCGTCCACGAGATGGACGCCGAAGAGGCCGCGGTCGGGGATCGTCCCGGCGTTCGTGACGGCGAGGCGGCGGGCGCCCTCGCGGCCGCGCACGACCCCCCGGACGCGGTCCCAGACGATGCGGGGGCGGAGCTCGGCGAACTCCTCCGAGGGGTAGCGGCCCGCGAGCATGTCGAGCACGTTCTCGAGCTGCTGGCGCGAGAGGTCGCGGAACGGGTAGGCGCCGCGCACGAGCTCGTGGAGCTCGGCGACCGCGATCTCCTCCTGGGACGCGACGGCGACGACCTGCTGGGCCAGCACGTCCAGAGGATTCCGGACGATCTTCGTCTCCTCGATCGCGCCCTCCAGCATGCGGCTGACGACGACGGCGCTCTCGAGCAGGTCAGCGCGGAACTTCGGGAAGATGCGGCCCTTCGACGGCTCGTCCAGCCGGTGGCCGGCCCGGCCGACCCGCTGGAGCCCGCGCGCGACGGACTTCGGCGACTCGACCTGGACGACGAGGTCGACGGCGCCCATGTCGATCCCGAGCTCGAGCGAGGAGGTGGCGACGAGGACCGGGATCTGCCCCTTCTTGAGGCGCTCCTCGACCTCGACCCGCTGCTCGCGCGCGAGCGAGCCGTGGTGGGCGCGCGCGATCTCCCGCTCGGCGAGCTCGTTCAGGCGGAGGGCGAGCCGCTCGGCGAGCCGGCGGTTGTTCACGAAGACGAT
>DATAAQ010000199.1:0-10239 GCA_036260055.1 Gaiellaceae bacterium
TCCTCGCCGTCGTCGGCGAAGCCGGCGAGGACCTCGCTGCTCTCGATCGCGCCGCGGAGGTCGTCGGGCTGCACCGGGACGTCGAGCGCGATCATGAACGCGGGCCCGCCGGCGCCGGCGTCCGCGAGCGTCCGCTCGACCGCAGACCGCACGCTCGCGTCCACCGGCCCCACGAAGAGGAGGGCGAACTCCATGTCGTCGAGGCGCTCGTCCATGAGCGCCGGATAGGCGCGCTCCACGAGCTCGCGGGCGGCGCTCCCGCTCTGCTCCGCGCCGTCCGCCCGCTCGTTCGCCGCCTCGATGTCCCGCTCCAGGTCGCTGATCCGGTCCTCCTCGAACGACTCCTCGGCCTGGGAGACCTTCCCCGAGATGGCCACGCCGAGCAGGATTCCGACGGCCAGCGCGAGGAAGACCGCCGCCAGCGAGGCGACGTGGTAGCGGAGGCCGAACACGGTGGGAGGGTAGACGTCACAGGGCCGCGGCGGTCTGGCAGAGAGCCTGCAGCCGGGCGAGCGCCCGGTGGGGAAGGTTGCGGGCGCCCTCGGCGTAGAGCCGCCACCAGGCGCCGTCGACGGTCACGACGGCTCGCGTGCGGCCCGCTCCGGCGTTGTCGAGGGCGATGCCGGCGTCGAGGGACTGCTCGACGTCGTGCCACGCGAGCTCCCAGCCCTCGACGACGCGCGTGATGACGACGTGCCCGGAGCCGCCGGGCCGCCGGAGGAAGCCCGGAGCCTCGCTCCGCAGGACCTCCCAGCGCGCGTTCTCGGCGAGGCCGCGGCGGTCCGGCCGCACGCCCTGGTAGCCGGGCCACCAGTCGGGCAGGTGGTACGGCTCCGCGACGAGCGCCCAGACGTCGGCGCGGGGCGACTCGAGCTCCCCGGCGGCCTCGATCACTCCAGCCCGAAGACGGAGCGGAGCCGGTTGCCCAGCAGCGAGAGCAGGTGGCGGAGGTCCGGCGACGCGATCAGTACGGCGCTCACGGCCGCAACCGCCGCGAACGTGAAGGCGGCGATGCCGCCGAGCCCGACACGGGGGCGGAAGAGGCGCGAGACCCCGCGGGCGTCCACGAGCCTCTCCCCGACGCGCAGGCGGGTCAGGAACGTGGACGACATCCCCGCCCGGTTCTTCTCGAGGAACTCGATCAGGTTGAAGCGCGTGCCGACGGCCACGATGAGCTCGGCGCCCTTCTCGTAGGCGAGGAGCATGGCGGCGTCCTCGGACATCCCGGGCACGGGCAGGACGGCCGAGTGGAGCCCGAGCCGGTCGAGGCGCTCCCGCCCCGGCGCGGCGCCGCTCGCGTACGCGTGGACGACGAGCTCGGCTCCGCAGCGGAGCGCGTTGTCGGAGACGGAGTCCATGTCGCCGACGATGACGTCCGGCTTGTAGCCCGCCAGGAGGAGCGCGTCGGCGCCGCCGTCCACCCCGACGAGGACCGGCTTGAAGTCGGCGACGTAGGGCCCGACGATGGAGAGGTCGCGCTTCGTCTCGGGGCTCCGAGCGACGACGAGCGCGTGGCGGTCGCGGAAGACGGTGCGGAGCTGTGGGAGCTGCACGCCCTCCGAGAGGAGCGTCGCCTCCTCGCGCAGGTGGAGGAGGGTGTTCTCGGCGAAGCTCTCGAGCGCCTCGGTCACGCGGCCCCGTTGCTCCGAGAGCGCGCTCTCGAGCTCGTCGGCGCTGAGCGCGCGGCCCGCGGCGAGCCGCGTCCCGTTGCGGAAGAGGCTTGCGCCGCGGACGACGAGCTGCTCCCCCTCCTTGACCTCGTCGAAGAGCTCGACGCCGGGCGCGTCGATGAGGCGGACGCCCCCGCGGACGAGCGCGAGCGGGCCCGCGTTGGGAAACGTCCCGGTCGTCGAGGGCGCGACGTTGACGACGACGCGCACGCCGCTCTCGAGGAGCTCCTCGGCCGAGATCCGGTCGAGATCGCGATGGTCGATGATGGCGATGTCGTTCGAGCCGAGCCGCTTGACGAGTCGCTTCGTGCGGCGGTCGAGGCGGGCCGTCCCCGTGAACTCGACGAAGCTCACCGGCCGCTCCGCACGGTCGCGAGGAACTCGGCGCCGCCGAGCATCCGCTCGAGCTCCTCCCGCCTCTCCGCGTCGGAGAGGCGCTCGATCCGCGTGTGCGTCGGGTCGCCGGGCACCTTCTCGACGCGGAAGTGTGCCTCCGCCGCGCTCGCGATCTGCGGCAGGTGCGTGATCGTCAGGATCTGCGCGCGGTCGGCGAGGCGGGCGAGCGCGTCGGCGACCGCGTGGGCGGTCCGCCCGCCGATTCCGGCGTCGATCTCGTCGAAGACGAGCGTCGGCTCGGCGGCGCCCGCGTGGGCGACCGCGCGAAGCGCGAGGGCGATGCGCGAGAGCTCGCCGCCGGACGCCGTCTCCGCGACCGGCGCGAAGGGAAGGCCGGGGTTGGGACGGACGAGGAAGGAGACGTCGTCCGTCCCCGCCGGGCCGGCGGGACGCGGCGCGAGCTCGACCCGGAAGTCCCCGTCGCCCATGCCCAGCCCCGCGAGCTCGGCCGCGACCGCTTCGGCGAAGCGGGGCGCCGCCTCGGCGCGCGCCGTGCCGAGCCCGCGCGCGAGCGCCGACGCGCGGCCCTCCGCCTCCGCGAGCGCCCCTTCGGCCTCGGCAAGCGGGTCGGCGCCTCCCTCGAGCGCCTCGAGCTCGGCCCGCGCCGCCCCCGCGCGGGACAGGAGCTCTTCGTACGTGGCGGCGCCGAACCGTCGGCGGGCGTCGGCGATCCGCTCGAGGTCCCGCTCGACCGCCTCGAGCCGGCCGGGCTCGGACTCGAGCGAGGCGAGAAATGTGCGCAGGGTCGAGGCGGCCTCGCCGAGGCGGATCTCGCTGTCCGAGAGCTCGGCGTGGATCTCCGCCAGCTCCGGGGCGATCGCGACGGCGCCCTCGAGGGCGCGCCTGGCGGCGGCGGCGAGTTCCCGCGCCCCCGGCAGCTCGCCGCTCTCGGGAACGAGCGCTTCCGCGGCGGACGCCGCGGCCTGCGCGAGCTCGGTGACGTGGCGGAGCCGCTGCCGCTCGGCCTGCAGCCGCTCCTCGTCGCCCGGCCCGAGCGCCTCCGTGCGCTCGACGAGCTCCCGCAGCTCGGCGGCGAGCTCCGCCCGCGTCGCCTCCGCACCGGCGAGGAGATCGCGCTTCCGGCGTGCGCCCGCGAGCTCGCGCCACGCGCGCGCGAGCTCCGAGCGGCGGCGCAGCTGCTCCTCTCCCGCGAAGCCGTCGAGGACGTCGAGCTGGTGCGCCGCGCGGGCGAGCCGCCGCTGCTCGAACTGCCCCGACATGGCGAGCAGCCGCTCGACGAGCACTGCGAGCTCCTCGCGCGGCACGGCCCGGCCCCAGGCGTACGCGCGCGTGCGCCCGTCGGCGAACACGCGCCGGGCTGCGACGAGGCCGTCCTCGCCCTCCGGCCGCAGCTCCGCGAGCGCGTCGAGGTCGTCGAGAGCTCCCGGGGGAAGGTCGAGCTCGGCCTCGACGTACGCCTCCGCCGCACCGGGCCCGAGGTAGCCGGCGTCTCCCGCGGCCCCGAGGAGGAGCCCGATCGCCTGCGCCAGGATCGTCTTCCCCGCCCCCGTCTCGCCGGTCACGACGTTGAGCCCCGGCGAGAACGCGAGGTCGGCCTCGCGGATCAGGACGAGGTTCTCGATGCGGAGGCGGCGGAGCACGCGACCGTCAGCGGAAGAGATCGTGGTAGCGGGAGAAGAACGTCACCTCGGGGAGGAGCGCGAGCCGGCACCGGTCGCCGCCGACGCCGACCTCGAGCCCGCCGTCGCCCGCGAGCGCGCCCACCTCGTGGCCGTCGACGAGCACGGTGACGGGCTGCTCACGGGCGCGGTTCGTCACGAGGAGGTCGAGGCCGCGGGGCACGACGAGGGGGCGCGTGTGGAGCGAGTGCGGCGCGACGAACGTCATCGCCATCGCCTCCAGCCCCCACATCATCACCGGTCCGCCGTTCGAGAGGTTGTACGCCGTGGAGCCCGACGGCGTGCAGCAGATCATCCCGTCGCAGGGCTGGAGGCCGAGCGGCTCGCCGCCGAGCTCCCAGCCGAGCTCGACCATGCGTCCCGGCCGGGCGCTCGTGACGACGACGTCGTTGATGGCGGCGTGCTCGCTCTCGCCCAGCCGGGCGCGGAGGGTGGCGAGCTCGACGACGCGGAAGTCGCCCGCGAAGACACGCTCGAGCGCGGAGTCGAGCTCGTCGGCGCGGGCGCTCGTGAGGAAGCCGACGCGCCCGAAGTTGACCCCGAAGACGGGTGTCCTCGTCCCGAGCGTCGCGCGGAGGGCGCGCAGCATCGTCCCGTCCCCGCCGAGGACGACGACGACGTCGGGCTCGGCGGCGTCGACCGGCACGAGCTCGACGTCCGCGGCGCGGGCCGCCTCCTCCACGCGTCGCTCGGCGCGCTCGACGGGCTCGCGCCTGGCGTGCGTGCGCATGAGGGCCACGCGCCGGACGCCCGAGGGCGCCTCAGCCGGCTGCGGCGAGATAGAGGAAGAGCTCACGGTTTCCTTTCGGCCCGGGGAGCGAGGAATCCGCCACGCCGAGCACTCGCCCGCCCCAGGCCGGGACCCGCGCGACGACGTCGTCGAGGACCCGCCGGCGAACGGCCGGGTCGCGGACGACACCACCCTTCCCCACGTCGGCCGGCCCCGCCTCGAACTGAGGCTTCACGAGCACGAGCGCGCGCCACCCGGGCGCGGCGCAGGCGAGCGCGGGCGGAAGCGCCTTGGCGAGGCCGACGAAGGAGACGTCGCACGTCACGAACGTTGGCGCGAACGGGAGCTCGGCGCAGCGGAGATCGCGGACGTTCGTCCGCTCGAGCACCGTCACACGAGGATCGTCGCGGAGTCGCGGGTGCAGCTGCCCGTAGCCGACGTCCAGCGCGCAGACCCGGGCGGCGCCGGCCTGGAGCAGGCAGTCGGTGAAGCCGCCGGTGGAGGCGCCGACGTCCAGGCAGTCCTCCCCCGTGACGTCGACGTCGAGGTCGGCGAGCGCGGCGGCGAGCTTCTCGCCTCCGCGGGAGACGAAGCGCGCGCCCCGCTCGACCTCGAGCTCCGCCGACTCGTCGACCTGCTCGCCCGCCTTCGCGTGGCCCCTGACGAGCCCGGCGAGGACGAGCGCCTGCGCCTGGGAGCGGCTCTCGGCGAGGCCGCGCTCCACGAGCAGCACGTCCAGCCGCTTCTTCATGTGCGTGAGCCTAGCGCCTGGCCGGGCGCGCGGAGGTGACGCGGGAGCAACCCGTTCGTCGCGGCTCTGCGTCACGCCCGGCGCGCCCCTGCCTGCCCTGGGCGCGCCCGCTCAGGCTCGCCGCTCGCTGATGGCGGCCACGAGGGAAGCCAGGACGGCCGTCTCGCCCGGGAGGGCGACGAGGCGGGCGGTCACGCGCTCGCGCGTCTCCTCGGCGAGCGCACGTGCGCGGTCGAGGCCGTAGAGGGAGACGTACGTGACCTTGCCGGCGGCCTCGTCCTTGCCCGGGGTCTTGCCGAGCTCCTCCGCCGTCCCGGTGGCGTCGAGGACGTCGTCGACGATCTGGAAGAGCAGGCCGACGTCCCGGCCGAACTCCGCCCACGCGGCCCGCTCGGCCGCCGGCACCCCCGCGACCGCCGTGGCCGAGTTGACGCAGGCGAGGATGAGGCGTCCCGTCTTCAGCGAGTGCAGGCGCCGGAGGCCCTCGCCGTCCAGGCCGCCGTCCGTCGTCACGTCGAGGTACTGCCCGCCGATCATCCCCACCGTCGCCTCGGCCAGCTCGCGTGCGACGTCGGGGGTCGGGTAGCTGAGCGCGAGGCGGAAGGCCTCGGCGAGGAGCGCGTCGCCGGCCAGGATGGCGACGTCCTCGCCGAAGCGGACGTGCGCGCTCGGCTGGCCCCGGCGGAGGTCGTCGTCGTCGAGGGCGGGCAGGTCGTCGTGGACGAGGCTGAACGTGTGGACGAGCTCGAGCGCCGAGGCCGCGGGCAGGAGCTCCGCGGGGTCGCGGCCGAGGGCCTCGCCCGTCGCGAGGCAGAGAATCGGCCGGATGCGCTTGCCGCCGGCGAGGAGCGAGTAGCGGAGCGCCTCCTCGAGCCGGCCGAGCTCGTCCGCGAACGGAAGCGCCGCCAGGTGCTCGTCGACGAGGCGCCGGAGCTCAGCGAGCCCGTGCATCGGGCTCCCGGCGGGCGCGCTCGACCTCCGCCTGCACCTCCTTGGCCAGCTCGGCGAGCTCCTGGAGGACGGCGACCGCGCGCTCGGCGTCCTCCGTCTTCTCGAGCTCCGCCCGGGCGGCCTCGAGGCGGTCGAGCAGCTCCTCGAGCCGCCGGACCGGCTCCGGCCCGCTCACGCGCGCGCCTCCCGCACGACGCGTCCGAGGATCCCGTTGACGAGCCGGGCCGCGTCCTCGCTCGCGTAGCGCTTGGCCAGCGAGACGGCCTCGTCGAGCACGACCTCGAGCGGAACCTCGCCGCGCTCGAGCTCCGTCAGGCCGATGCGCAGGACCGTCCGCTCGACGACCCCGAGGCGGTCGGCGCGCCAGTCGACGGCCGCCTCGTCGATCCGCGCGTCGAGATCGTCGGCGTGCGCGACGACGGCCTCGGCGAGCTCGTAGGCGAAGGGGTCCGCGACGCCCTCGTGCAGGCTCGCGAGCGGCTGGCCGGTCAGGTCCCACTGGTAGAGCAGCTCGAGGGCCTGCCGGCGCGCCTCCCGACGACTCGTCACGCGGCCTCGCCCCGGAGCGCCGGGAGCGTCGCAGCGGCATCGGTCAGGAAGGCCGTCGTGTAGCGGCCGCTCGTGAACGCTTCGCTCTCGACGATGTCGACTGCCAGGTCGCGCGTGGTCGGCACCCCCTCGAGCACGAATTCTGACAGCGCCCGCCGCGCCCGGCCGAGCGCGGCCGGCCGGTCGGCCGCCCAGACGATCACCTTCGCGACGAGCGAGTCGTAGAACGGCGGGATGGCCGCTCCGTCGACGATGTGGGTGTCGACCCGCACCCCCGGACCGAGCGGCGGCCGGAAGCGGCCCACCGTGCCCGGCGCGGGGAGGAAGCCGCGCGTCGGGTCCTCGGCGTTGATGCGGAACTCGATCGCGTGCCCGCGGAGCTCGGCGCGGCCGTTTTGCGGAAGCCCTTCCCCGGCGGCAATGCGGAGCTGCGCCTGGGCCAGGTCGACCCCGGTCGCCATCTCCGTGACGGGGTGTTCGACCTGCAGCCGCGTGTTCATCTCGATGAAGTAGAACGTGCCGTCCTCGTCGAGCAGGAACTCGAGCGTTCCCGCGCCGCGGTAGCGCAGCGCCTCGCACGCCCGCCGGGCGGCGGACTCCATGGCCGCCCGCAGCGCCGCGTCGACGGCGGGCGAGGGAGCCTCCTCGACGAGCTTCTGGTGGCGCCGCTGGATGGAGCAGTCGCGCTCCCCGAGCGTCAGCACGGCGCCCTCGCCGTCGCCGAGCACCTGGATCTCGACGTGCCGCGCGTCGACGATGGCCTTCTCGGCGTAGAGCGAGCCGTCGCCGAAGGCCGCCTCCGCCTCGGCGGCCGCGGTCGCGAAGGCCCCGGTTAGCTCGTCGGGGCGGGCGACGAGCCGCATCCCCCGTCCGCCCCCGCCGGCGGACGCCTTGAGGAGGAGCGGGAACCCGAGGTCGGCGGCGAGGCGGCGCGCGTCATCGAGGGAGGCGGCGCCGTCCGAGCCGGGGACGAGCCGCAGGCCGGCGGCCGCGACGGTCTCCTTGGCGCGGATCTTGTCGCCCATGACCTCGATCGTGTCCGCGCGCGGGCCGACGAAGACGAGATCGTTGTCGTCGCAGGCAGCCGCGAACCGCGCGTTCTCCGCGAGGAAGCCCCAGCCCGGGTGGACGGCCTCGCAGCCCGTCGTCGTCGCCGCCGCGATCAGCGAGGCGACGTTCAGGTAGCTCGCGGCGGCCGGCGGCGGGCCGATGTGCACGGCGCGGTCGGCGAGGCGGACGTGGAGCGCGTCGCGGTCGGCCGTCGAGTAGACAGCGACGGCCTCGACCCCGAGCTCGTGGCAGGCCCGAACGAGGCGCACCGCGACCTCGCCGCGGTTGGCGATCAGGACGCGGGAGAACATGCGGGCGGGAAAGTCGTCGCTTCTCCGCAGGCTCTCGGCGCACTCCGCGCGCCACGCCCGCGCCGGCCCGCGCTAGGCTGGAACCGGAGGGAGGCCCGCGGCGGCCCCGGGGACGGCGGCGTTCCGGCGGGCACTAGAGCGCGTCGAGGGGACGCCCGTTCAGCGGCTCCAGCTCGAAGAGCAGCTGCCCGTACTCGACCGGCTCGGCGTTCCCGACGCAGATCCGTCGGACGACGGCCTCGGCGTCCGCCTTGACCTCGTTCATGAGCTTCATCGCCTCCAGGATGCAGAGCGTCTGCCCCGGGGCGACGGCGTCGCCCTCCTCGACGAACGGGTCGGCGCCCGGCTGCGGAGCCCGGTAGAAGGTGCCGACCATCGGCGACTCGACGCGGATGAGATCTCCGGGCGTCGGGATCGGGACCGGCTCCGCTTCGTCCGCGACCGGGGCCGCCGGGACGCTCACGGAGGCGACGGGCGCCTCCGCGCGCTCGTCGCTCCGCCGCACCGTGATCCGCATCTCGCCCTCCTCGATCGTCACCTCCCCGATCCCGGACTCCTGGACGACGCGGATGAGCTCCCTGATCCGCTCCGCCTCGGCGGGAGGGAACCCGGCGGCGGCCGAGTCGTCGCGCCGCCCCCGCGAGCGGACGGAACGGAGGAGCGGCTCGGCGGCCTCGCCGAAGAGGGCGAGCAGGAGGAGCTCCTCCTCGCTCGCGGCGAGGCCCTCGGCGTCCTCCCGCAGCTCCTCCAGGTCCCGCGGGTCACTCGCTTCCGGCGAGCCGCCGTCCCCGAGCAGCTCGACGGCGCGCCGCACGGTCGAGTCGATCGCGGCGGGCGGGGAGCCGTACCGGCCCTCGACGAGGTCGCGGAGCTCGTCCACCACGATTCGCCACCGCTGCGCCGAGAGGACGTGCAGCAGAGCCTGCGACCCGAGGACCTGGCCGATCGGCGACGCGAGCGGCGGCCAGCCGCACTCGCGGCGGATCTCGCGGAGCTCCTCGAGCACCTCGTCGAGGCGGTCGGACGAGGCGTGCGCGCGCAGGTTGGCGTCGAGCTCCGCCACGAGCCCGGCGGGGAGGCTGTATTCCGCGGCGCGGACCGCCACACGGGGCGAGAGCGGCGGGACCGGCTCGTCGCCGAGCGCCTCGTCCACGAGCTCCGAGCCGCGCCAGAGCGTCTCGAGGTCGACGTCGGCGTCGAGGCCGAGCCCCGCCAGGGACTGAGCGAGCGACTCCGCCGAGACGCGGTGGAGCGCGAGCGCCACCGGGTAGAGCGCGCACGCGACGAGCGCCGCGCCCGCCCGGACTGCCTCGAGCGCGGAGGCGAGGGCGGCGCCGCCGGAGCCCTGCCCGTGGAAGCCGACGGGCAGTCCGCTCGCCTCCGCGACCCGCTCGGCGAGCTCGCGCGCCTGCGCCGGGTGGAGAGAGCCCGCGGGGTCGTGGACGAGGACGCGGGCGGCCCCGAGCTCGGCGAGGTGGTGCGCCCGCTCGACGAGCACGTCCGTCTCGCCGGCGGGCCCGGGGCTGTGCACGAGCCCGACGGTGAGCTCCTTCTCCGCCGACCGGATCGCGTCCGCTGCCTCGCGCAGGTTGGCGAGGTCGTTCAGGGGGTCGTGGATCCGGAAGACGTCGATCCCGCTCGCCGCCGCGCTCGCGATGAAGCGGCTGACGAGGTCGCGCCCGAGAGGGCGGGCGCCGACGAGGAAGCGGCCGCGGAGCGCCATGCCGAGGGGCGTCCTGCAGCGCGCCCGGATCGCGCGGATCCGCTCCCACGGGCTCTCCACTCCCCGCCGCACGGCGGCGTCGAAGCAGCCGCCGCCCGAGACCTCGAGGTACGCGAACCCGGCGCCGTCGAGGACCTCCGCCAGCTCGTAGAGGCGAGCCGAAGGGACCCGCTCGGCAAGCGGCTCCTGCGAGAGGAGCCGGATCGTCGTGTCCACGAGCGCCGGCATCCGCCTAGGCGCGCGAGATGTACCGGCGCTCGCGCGTGTCGACCTTGATCCGGTCGCCGGCGTTGACGAACAGCGGCACCTGGACGACTGCGCCCGTCTCGAGCGTCGCCGGCTTCGTCACGTTCGACACCGTGTCGCCCCTGACCCCAGGCTCGGTCTCGACGACCTCGAGCTCGACCGAGGCCGGGAGCTGGATCCCGGCGGGGCGGCCGTCCACCATCAGCAGGAGCACCGACGAGG
>DATAAQ010000200.1:0-1773 GCA_036260055.1 Gaiellaceae bacterium
ACGCGCCCGACGTGCGCGCGCGGCTGCTCGTCGGCCTCTTCCTGCCGCCGACGCTCTACGTCACGGGCCAGCGGGCACGCCGGCTCGCGTACGAGGCGCTTCGCGGCGTCTTCGAGGGTGTGGACGTCCTCGCCGCGCCGACGATGCCCGTGCTCCCGCCCCGCGTCGAGGAGGAGACGGTCGAGCTCGGCGGCCGCGAGGTGCCCCACCGGCTCGTCGTGATCCCCTACAACTCGCCCTGGAGCCTCGTCGGCTCGCCGGTCGTGAGCGTGCCGTGCGGGTTCGTGGACGGGCTCCCCGTCGGGCTCGCAGTCGTCGGGCGGCGCCTGGAGGAGGCGACGGTGCTACGGGTCGCGCACGCGTACCAGCAGGCGACGGACTGGCATGAGCGGCGGGCGCCGCTCGCTACGTCGCGCGAGGGACGAGTGGCTCTCCGGTGAGCAGACGCTCCACGCCTCCCGTGCCCCAGTGCGTCTCGCCGTTCTCGGTGAGGAGGGAAGGAACGCCGGCGACGCCGGCCGCCTCGGCCTCCCGACGGATCTCGTGCAGGCGGGCGATCCGCTCCGGGGCGTACGCCGCGCGAACCGCCTCGTCGGCGGAGAGTCCGGCCCGCTCGGCCGCGCGCCCGATCTCGCCGTCCGTGGCGATGTCCTCGCCCTCGCAGAAGAACGCCTCGTAGAGCGCGTGCTTGAACGCCCGCAGCCGACCCTGCTCGCCCGCCCAGAGGCACGCCGCCAGCGGGAGCGTCGAGCGGGGCTGGTAGCGGGGGAGGTGGATCTCGACTCCCTTCGCGAGCGCGCGCCGGTAGACGTGCCGTGTCCAGTCGACGCGCAGGTGGTCTCCGCGCGGCTCGAGCAGGCGCTTCGGCGCCGGCCTGAGCTCGAAGGGCAGCCACTCGACCTCGACGTCGCCGCGGTCCTCGGCGTCCTCGACGGCGTGCGTCTCGATGTACGAGTAGGGACAGACGACGTCGTAGTAGAAGCGGATGCCGGGCACGGACGGAGCTTATAAACTCGCTGGCGCGATGCTCTGCGGCGTCGCGCAGACAGCTCCTCGGCTCGGCGAGCCCGCCCGCAACCTGGCAGCCTGCCTGGACAGGCTCGAGGAGGCGGCGGAGCTCGGGTGCCGGCTCGTCGTGCTCCCGGAGTGCGCGATCTCCGGGTACATGCTCGCGGACGAGGAGGAGGCGGCGCACGTCGCGGAGACGGTTCCGGGGCCGAGCGTGGAGGCGTTCGAGCAGGCGTGCGCGCGGCTCGACCTGCACTGCATCGCCGGGCTCCTCGAGCAGGACGGAGGGCATGTGCGAAACACCGCCGTCCTCGTCGGCCCCGACGGTCTCGTCGGCCGGTACCGCAAGACGCACCTGCCCTACCTCGGCGTCGACCGCTTCGTCGAGCCGGGCGACGAGCCGCCTCCGGTCTTCGAGACGCCGCTCGGGCGGATCGGGATCCAGATCTGCTACGAGCTGCGCTTTCCCGAGGTGACGCGGTCGCTCGCGCTCCGCGGCGCCGAGATCGTCGCGCATCCGACGAACTGGCCCACGGCGGTGAGGCAGTTCGCGGACTTCCTGACACGCGCGCGGGCCGCCGAGAACCGCGTCTTCCTGCTCACGGCGAACCGCATCGGCCGCGAGGGGCGCATCGAGTTCCTCGGCCGGAGCCAGATCGTCGACCCGCAGGGTGGCCGCCTGGCCGAGGCGGGCGAGGCGGGCGAGGAGCTCGCCGTCGCCGAGATCGACGCCGCCGAGGCGCGCGAGAAGGACCGGGCCATCAT
>DATAAQ010000201.1:0-20517 GCA_036260055.1 Gaiellaceae bacterium
CTGCGACATGGCGCACTTCGCCGGGCTCGTCGCCGCGGGTCTGCACCCGAACCCGACGCCGCACTGTGACTTCGTCACGTCGACGACGCACAAGACGCTGGCCGGGCCGCGCGCCGGCTTCGTCCTCTGCAAGGAGGAGCACGCCCGCGCCGTCGACAAGGCGGTCTTCCCGGGGATGCAGGGCGGCCCGCTCCTGCACGTGATCGCCGCCAAGGCCACGTGCTTCAAGATCGCCGCGTCGGAGCCCTTCCGCGCCTACCAGCAGCAGATCCGGGCGAATGCGGACGCGCTCGCCGCCGCGCTCCTCCAGGGCGGGCTCGACCTCCTCACCGGCGGGACGGACAACCACCTCCTGCAGGCCGACCTCCGCCGGAGCGAGTGGACCGGCCGCGCTGCCGAGGAGCGCCTGCACGAGGTGAGGATCACCGTCAACCGCAACACCGTCCCCTTCGACGAGCGGCCGCCGCTCGAGGCCTCGGGCATCCGCCTCGGCACGCCCGCCGTGACGATGCGCGGGTTCGACGAGGACGACCTGCGCGAGGTCGGCGCCGTCATCGCCGCCGCGCTCGCGGGCGAGGAGACGGCGGCCCTCCGCGCCCGCAGCGAGGCGCTCTGCGAGAAGCGGCCGCTCTACCCGGGCTGGCGGGGCTACCCCGAGTACCGGGCGTGAGCGTCGCCGCCACGCAGCGCCTCACCGTCGTCGACCACCCGCTCGTCCAGCACAAGCTCGGGATGCTGCGGGACGTCGACACGCCGACGCAGCTCTTCCGCCAGCTCGTCAACGAGGTCACCCTCCTGCTCACGTACGAGGCGACGAAGGAGCTCGCCACGGAGGAGGTGGAGATCTCGACGCCGCTCGAGCGAACGACGGTTCAGCGCATCTCCGGGAAGAAGGTGGCCGTCTGCCCGATCCTCCGCGCGGGGATCGGGATGCTCGACGGCGTCCTCTCGCTCATCTCGGGCGCGCGAGTCGGCTTCATCGGCCTCTACCGGAACGAGGAGACGCTCGAGCCCGTCGAGTACTACGTGAAGCTCCCGCAGGACATCGCCGAGCGCGACGTCGTCCTGCTCGACCCGATGCTCGCCACGGGGAACTCGACCGCCGCTGCCGTCGAGACGGTCAAGAGAGCGGGCGCTGCGTCCGTCCGCCTGATCGCCGTCATCGCGGCTCCCGAGGGGGTCGAGCGCCTGCACTCCTCCCACCCCGACGTGCACGTCGTCGTCGCCGCCGTCGACCGGGAGCTGAACGAGCGCGGCTACATCGTCCCGGGGCTCGGGGACGCAGGCGACCGCCTCTACGGCACGAAGTAGCTGGGCACCGGCGTGCTCGAGACGCTCGCGAACCACCTAAACGTCCTCTGGGGCCTCCTGACGGCCCTCGGCATCGTCCTCGTCCTCACGCCGGCGGTCGGCCGCGTCGGCCGGGTCCTCGGAGTCGTCGACGAGCCGGGCGAGAAGCGGCGGATGCACCTCCGCGCCGTCCCGCGGCTCGGCGGGCTGGGGATCTTCCTCGGGATCTTCGTCCCCGCCCTCGCCTTCCTCGACCCGGGCGGCCCCTACCGCGGGATCCTGCTCGGCGCCGCTGTCGCGACGACCGTCGGTCTCGTGGACGACTTCCGCGGGCTCCCCTGGTGGGGCAAGCTCGGGGGCCAGGCGACCGCGGCGGTGATCCCGATCGCGTTCGGGGTCGTCATCGACCGTTTCTCCTTCCCGCTGCTCGGCGTGCACGAGCTCCCGGACGGCGTCGCCGTCGTCCTGACCTTCGTCTGGATCATCGCCGTCATGAACATGGTCAACCTCCTCGACGGCATGGACGGCCTCGCGGCCGGGATCTGCGGGATCGCCGGCCTCACGTTCGCCGTCCTCGCGCTCTCCCTGCGGGAGCCGCAGGCAGCCGTTCTCTCGGCCGTCGTCGCCGGCGCCTGCCTCGGGTTCCTCCGGCACAACTTCTACCCGGCACGGATCTTCATGGGCGACTCGGGCTCGCTCCTCCTCGGCTTCACCCTCGCCGCGGTCGCCGTCGAGGGCGCGCTCAAGACGGCTGCCACCGTCGCGCTCTTCTTCCCCCTGCTCATTCTCGCCATTCCCATCCTCGACACGTCCTTCGTCGTCGCCAAGCGGCTCAAGTACGGGCGACCGCTGTACGAGCCGACGCCGTGGCACCTCTACCACCGCTTCCGCGCGATCGGCTTCTCCCAGAGCCGGGCCGCGCTCTACTTCTACGCCTGGGGCCTCGTGCTCGCCGGCGCAGCGCTCGCCACCCGCTTCGTCCCGTTCCGCGAGGGCGGCGAGTGGCATCTCTGGCCGACCGTCCTCGCGGCCGTCATCGCGCTCGTCGCGGTCGCGACCTCGCTCTACATGGTCATCGTCCTCGAGATCCTCAAGCTCCGGCGGGTGCGGGCCTGGGTCGAGCAGCGCCGGGCACTCGACGAGGAGCGCGAGCTCCGGAGCGCGTGAACCGCGAGGAGCTCGCGCCGGCGCTCGAGCTGGCGGCGCGCGAGGCGCTCCGCTACCTCGACTCGCTCGACGAGCGGCCCGTCCGCGGGGCGGACGTCGACGCCGCGCTCGAGCCGTTCGGCGGGCCGCTTCCCGAGGAGGGCATGGGGGCGCTCGAGGCCCTCGCCGCGCTCGCGGGCGACGGGCTCGACGGCTCCGTGCACTCGGCCGGCCCGCGCTTCTTCCACTTCGTCACCGGCGGGGTCACGCCGGCCGCGCTCGGCGCCGACTGGCTCGCGTCGACGGTCGACCAGATGGCCGGGCTCTGGGTCGCCGCCCCGCTCGCGGCCCGCCTCGAGTCCGTGGCCGTCGCGTGGCTGCGGGAGCTCTTCGGCCTCCCCGACTCGTGGGGAGGCATCCTCACGACGGGCGCCACGATGGCGAACTTCGTCGGCCTGGCCGCGGCGCGGCGGTGGTGGGGGGAGAGGCACGGCGTCGACGTCGACGAGGAGGGCCTCGCGGGGCTTCCCGCGGTGCCGGTCCTCTCGAGCGGCTACCTCCACGCGAGCGCGTTCAAGGCGCTGGCGATGCTCGGGATCGGCCGCGGCTCCGTCCGTCTCCTGAGCGGCGACACGGTCGGGCGGCTCGACGAGCGGGCGCTCGCCGAGGCCCTCGCGCAGCTGCGCGGCGCGCCGGCGATCGTCGTGGGGAACGCCGGCGAGGTCAACGCGGCCGACTTCGACCCGATCGCCCGCATGGCCGACCTCGCCGAGGAGCACGGCGCCTGGCTGCACGTCGACGGCGCCTTCGGGCTCTTCGCGAGGCTCTCGCCCCGGACGGCGGAGCTGGCCGCCGGGGTCGAGCGCGCGCACTCGGTCATCGCGGACGGGCACAAGTGGCTGAACGTCCCGTACGACTGCGGCTTCGCCTTCCTCCGCGATCCCGCCGCGCTCGCCGGCACCTTCTCGCTCGCGGGCGACTACCTGCCGGCGCCCGACGACCCGCGACCGAACTTCGGCTTCCTCGGGCCCGAGAGCTCGCGGCGGGGCCGCTCGCTCGCCGTCTGGGCGACGCTCGCCGCGTACGGGCGCGTCGGGTACCGGACGATGGTGGAGCGGCATCTCGAGCTCGCCCGCCGGCTGGGGGAGCGCGTCGACGAGGCGCCGGACCTCGAGCGCCTCGCCGAGACCCGCCTCAACATCGTCTGCTTCCGCTACCGGCCGCCCGGGCTCCCCGAGGAGGAGCTCGACGAGCTCAACGCCCGCCTGGGCGAGGAGGTGCTCGCGGACGGGCGCGTGTACGTGGGGACGACGCGCTACGGCGGCCGGGTTGCGTTCCGGCCGGCGATCGTGAACTGGCGCACCGGCGAGGACGACGTCGACCTGCTCGCCGACGTCGTCCGCGAGCTCGGAGCCTCGCTGCTCACGCGCACAAAGTAGCGCGGTTTCCGCTCAGTGAAGCGGGCTGCGATGTCACTAAGTCCGGTGCCGACTGCTAGGCTGAAGGCGGATACGATGCACTGCGCAGTGGCCGCCCGCACCTCGCTCGACCCGCTCGGCGCCGGAGCGCTCCTCGCAGGCGTGCTCTTCGCGTGCGTCGGGCTCGGGGCGGTCGTCGGGCTCGCCGCCGGCTCGGTCGGGATCGGCGTGGCCGTCGGGTCGTTGATCGGCGTCCCGGCGGCAATCCTCGCGGTGTACACGCGCTACCGGGGAGCGCTCTAGTGCCCGGGGTCCTCTTGACGCCGCGTCCCCTGCCGGACCGGCGCCTCCCGATCGTCGTCGGCGCGACCGTCGTCGGGCTGGCGCTCCCGCTCTTCCTGGTCGCCGGCTGGCGGCTGCAGGGCTGGGCGCTGGGGGCCGTCCTCTGGGCCGCGAGCCAGGTGCTCGGGCTCGTGCTCGCCCGGGTCGGCATCCACGAGCCGACACTCCGGGGCTCGGGCCTGGTCGCCTTCGGCATGATGGGCCGCGGGATCCTCCTCGGCGTCGTCGTCGTCGTGCTCGCTGCCGCCGATCCCTACCTCGCGCTCGCCGGCGCGCTCGTCTACGCGGCCGGGTACAGCGCCGAGCTCGCGCTCAGTCTCCTCGCGTACTTCTCGGGGAGCACGCCGCGATGAGCGCGCTCTTCGCGGCCGCGGCCGAGGAGGAGTTCAGCCCGCAGCACGAGTTCATCCTCGAGCCGTGGATCCCGCTCTAGCTCGGGCCGATCGACCTCTCGGTCAACAAGGCGGTCGTCTACCTCTGGGTGGGAGGCGCGGTGACGATCCTCCTCGGCATCTGGCTCATGCGCTTCGGGCTCTCGCTGCGCCCGGCCCGCCGCCAGACGACGGGCGAGGCGCTCTACGAGCTGATGCAGGGCCAGATCGCGGAGGGGAACCTCCCGTCGAAGGGCATCGGCCGCTGGTTTCCGTACGTCGCCTCGCTCTTCCTCTTCATCTGGGTCCTCAACCTCGTCGGGTTCGTCCCGCTGCCCATCTCGAACGACACGTTCGAGCTCTTCGGCGCGGACGTGCCCACGTGGGGGATCTACGCGGCGACCGCCAACCTGAGCGTCACGCTCGCCCTCGCCCTCATCACCTTCCTCGCGACGCACTACGAGGGCGTCCGCTTCAACGGGCCGGTCGCCTACTTCAAGAGCTGGATCCCGAGCGGCGCCCCGAAGCCGCTTCTCGGCCTCATCGTCCCGCTCGAGGTGATCTCGCAGTTCATGCGGCTCATCTCGCTGTCCGTGCGGCTCTTCGCGAACATGCTCGCGGGACACATGCTCTTCATCGTGATGATCGGCCTCATCTTCATCTTCGGGAACCTCGCCCTCGCCATCGTCTCGGTGCCGGCGGCGATCCTCGTCTACATCTTCGAGGTGGCGATCGTCGTCACCATCCAGGCCTTCGTCTTCGCGCTGCTGTCGGCGATCTACATCGGCGGCGCCATCGAACCCGAACACTAAGGAGGAAGCGTGGACCCACTTCTCGCACAGCTCGAAGGCGACGTCGCCGACCTCGGCAAGGCGATCGCCTTCGGGGTCGGCGTCGGCCTCGGCGCGGTGGGCGCCGGCATCGGCATCGGCACGATCTTCGGCTCCATGATCCAGGCGGTCGCGCGCCAGCCCGAGCTCCGCGGCGAGCTCACGGGGATCCAGTGGCTCGGCTTCGCGCTCACCGAGGCGGTCGTCTTCTACGCGCTGCTCGGCGGCCTGCTCGCCTTCGTCCTCGTCTAGCGATGCTCCAGGGACTGCTGCTCGCTCAGGAGGAGAACGGGGGCAACGCCCTCGTCGACGTCGTCCCGGGGCTGATGATCTGGACGATCGTCACGTTCCTGATCGTCCTCTTCGTGCTCAGGCGCTTCGCCTTCGGGCGCATCCAGGGGCTGATCGACGCCCGTCGCGACCGGATCCGCGAGGCGCTCGACGAGGCCGACAAGGCCCGGCACGAGGCCCGCGAGCTCCGGGAGGCGGTCCGGCGCGAGCGCGAGGAGGCGAAGGCCGAGCGCGAGCGGATCCTCGAGGACACGCGCCGGCAGGCGCAGCGCCAGTTCGACCAGGCGCGCGAGCGCGCGGAGGCGGACCTGAAGGAGCGGCTGGAGCGAAACCGCGAGGAGATCGAGGCGGAGAACGTGAAGCTGCGCGAGGGGATCCGCCGCGACGTCGTCGAGCTGACGCTGCTCGCCGCCGAGAAGGTGACCGGCAAGGTCCTCGACGAGAAGGACCAGCGGCGCCTCATCGACGAGACGATCGAGGAGATCGACGTCAAGCGGATCGCCAGCGAGAACTGATGGCGGGCACGGTTCGAACAGCTCGCGAGCAGGGAGGCCGCTGAGACGTGGCGGTCGCGCATCGCGTCTACGCGGAAGCGCTGCTCGCCGCCGCCGGCGAGCGGGGCCGGCTCGCCGAGGTGCGGGAGGAGCTCGCCGACTTCGTCGCGGCCGTCGAGGGCTCGGGCGAGCTCCGCGGCCTCCTCCGCAACCCGCAGATCGAGCCGCACGTGAAACGCGACGCGCTCGCCGCGGCGCTCGGCGAGGCCGACGAGCTCGTCCGCAACTTCCTCCTTCTCGTCGCCGAGAAGGGCCGGATCGCCGAGATCGCGGAGATCCAGGCCGAGCTCGAGCGCCTGATCGCCCGCGAGGCGCGCGTGCTCGAGCTCGAGCTGACCACCGCCGTCGAGCTCTCCGACGAGGACGCGGCGCGCGTCGTCCGGCAGATCGAGGACGCCTCCGGCCGCCGCGTGGAGGCGAGCCGCCGGGTCGACCCCTCGCTCATCGGCGGCATCGTCGTCCAGGCCGGCTCGCAGCGCCTCGACGCGAGCGTGCGCGGCCGGCTGAACCAGCTCAGGCACGAACTAACGGCAAGGAGTTGAGACCTTGAAACTGCGCCCCGAAGAGATCACCTCCATCCTCAAGCAGCGGATCGAGGAGTACGACGTCGAGACCGACCTCGCCGAGGTCGGGACGGTCCTGCAGATCGGAGACGGCATCGCCCGCGTCCACGGCCTCGAGAGCTGCATGGCGATGGAGATGCTCGACCTCGAGCACGACGTCACCGGCATCGCGCTCAACCTCGAGGAGGACAACGTCGGCGTCGCCCTCTTCGGCGAGTGGGAGCAGGTCTCCGAGGGCGAGACCGTCAAGCGGACGGGGAGGGTCATGAGCGTGCCCGTGGGCGACGAGCTCGTCGGCCGCATCGTCAACCCGCTCGGCGAGCCGCTCGACGGCGGCGGGCCGATCAACGCGAAGGAGACGCGGCCGCTCGAGTTCAAGGCCCCCGGCGTCGTCCACCGCCAGCCCGTCTCCCAGCCCCTCCAGACGGGGATCAAGGCGATCGACTCCATGATCCCCATCGGGCGCGGCCAGCGCGAGCTCGTGATCGGAGACCGCTCGACGGGGAAGACGGCCATCCTCGTGGACACGATCCTGAACCAGGAGGGGCAGGACGTCGTCTGCGTCTACGTCGCCATCGGCCAGAAGGCCTCGACGGTCGCGCAGGTCTACGAGCGGCTGAAGGAGGCGGGCGCGATGGAGTACACGATCATCGTCACCGCCTCCGCCACCGAGGCGGCGCCGATCAAGTGGATGGCCCCGTACGCCGGCTGCGCCATGGGCGAGCACTTCCTCTACAACGGCAGGCACGCGCTCTGCATCTACGACGATCTCTCCAAGCACGCGGACGCCTACCGGCAGATGTCGCTGCTCCTCCGGCGCCCGCCCGGCCGCGAGGCGTATCCCGGCGACGTCTTCTACCTGCACTCGCGGCTGCTCGAGCGGGCGTGCAAGCTCTCCGACGAGCAGGGGGCGGGCTCGCTGACCGCGCTGCCCGTGATCGAGACGCAGGCCGGCGACGTCTCCGCCTACATCCCGACGAACGTCATCTCGATCACCGACGGGCAGATCTTCCTCGAGTCCGACCTCTTCTACGCCGGCGTCCGGCCGGCGATCAACGTCGGCATCTCCGTCTCCCGCGTCGGCGGGAACGCGCAGACGAAGGCGATGAAGAAGGTGGCGGGGCGCCTGAAGCTCGACCTCGCGCAGTACCGGGAGCTGGAGGCGTTCGCCCAGTTCGGCTCCGAGCTCGACCCCGCCACCCAGCGCACGCTCGCGCGCGGCGAGCGCATGGTGGCGACGCTCAACCAGCCCCAGTACCAGCCGTGGCCGCTGGAGGAGCAGGTCGTGGCCATCTTCGCCGGCATCGGCGGCTACCTCGACGACATCCCGACTGCGCAGGTCCCGCGCTTCCAGGAGGAGCTCGGCGAGTACCTGCGCTCGGAGGGCTCGCTCTACGAGCAGATCCGCGAGACGAGGGACTTCCCCGACGAGCTCCAGGCCGAGGCGAGGTCGGCGATCGAGAGGTTCAAGGAGAACTTCGCCGTCCGGGAGGAGAGCGGCGTGGCGGGCGCGGCCACCTAGATGGCAACCGTCCAGGACCTGAAGCGGCGCCTCCGCTCGATCCGGAACACGCGCAAGATCACGAAGGCGATGGAGCTCGTGGCCGCGGCGAAGCTGCGGCGCGCCGAGGCGCGCATCGAGGCGCTCCGCCCCTACGCCGAGCGGATGCGCGAGCTCATGATCGGCACGGCCCGCGCGACGCCCTCCCGCGGCTTCCCGCTGCTCGAGGCGCGCGACGACGTCCGGTCGGTCGCCATACTCCCCGTCACCGGGGACCGCGGCCTCGCGGGCGCCTTCAACGCGCAGATCGTCCGCCGCGCGCTCGCGCTCGAGCGGGAGATCCGCGCGGACGGCGCCGACGTCCGCTGGGCGGTCGTGGGCAAGAAGGGCCGCTCGACCCTCCGCTTCCGCCGCTACGAGGTCGAGCAGGCCTGGGTCGACTTCACGGACCGCCCGACCTACGCCGAGGCGAACGCGATCGCGCACAGCCTGGCCGAGCTCTTCGTGCAGCGGGAGGTCGACCGCGTCGTCATGGTCTACAACCACTACGTCTCGCCGCTCACGCAGACGGTCGAGGTCGAGGACGTGCTCCCGATCCCGCGCACGCTTCTCGACGAGGACGAGACGAAGAGCGCCTACGAGATCGCGCTCGAAGGCGACTTCATCTACGAGCCCGAGCCCGAGCAGATCCTCGAGCGCCTGCTCCCGACCTACCTGGAGACCACCGTCTACCGCGCGCTGCTCGAGTCCGCGGCCTCCGAGCACGGCGCCCGCATGACGGCGATGCGGAACGCCTCGAAGAACGCCGGCGAGCTCATCGACAGCCTCACGCTCGAGATGAACCGGGCCCGTCAGGCCGAGATCACCCAGGAGATCCTCGAGGTGGTCGCCGGCGCGGACGCGCTCAGCCAGTAGCGGCCCAAGCGAGCTTGCGTCTCCTCCGAGAACGGCCCCGCCGCGCTAACGGGGCGCCCTCCGGCGGCGTCTGAGGGAGTGATGCGCGCGCTCGCCGCAGCCGTCGCCGCCGCTGCGGCCGTCGCCCTGGCCGCCGCGCTCGGCACGCTCGGCCCGGGTGCCGCCGAGGCGGAGGCGGCGCCGTGGACGCGCGCGCAGTCGATGTCCCAGCGGCGGAGCTACATCGCCGCCGCCGAGCTCGGAGGGATGGTCTACGCCGCGGGCGGCATGGTCGGCGAGACGGGCAGGCGACTCCGCACGTTCCAGCGCTACGACCCTGCGGCGGACGACTGGACGACCTTGACGCCGCTGCCCGAGCCGGTCCGCGCGGCGGAGGCGGCCGCGCTCGGCGGCCGGCTGTACGTCATCGGCGGCGACGACTCGGACGGCAACGGAACGGACGTCCGCGTGTACGACCCCGAGGCCGAGGCGTGGGAGTCGCGGGCGCCGCTCCCCGAGCCCCGCTTCAACCACGCCGCCGTCGCTCTCGGGAGCAGGATCTACGTGCTCGGGGGCTTCTCGGGCGGAGAGGAGCACGGCGACGCCTTCGTCTACGACCCCGCGAGCGACTCGTGGAGCCGGGGGGTGGCCCTCCCGCGGCCGAACCACGCCTTCGGCGCCGTCGTCTTCCGGGGCGAGATCTGGATGATCGGCGGGCGCCGCGGAGAGGAGCTGCTGCGAGAGGTCTGGATCTACGACCCCGGCACGAGGCGCTGGCGCCGCGGGCCGGCGCTCCCGGAGCCGATGGAGCTGCTCGGCGCCGCGGTCGCGGGGGAGGAGATCCACGCCGTCTGGGAGCACGTCTACCAGATCTACGACGCCCGCACCGGCGAATGGCGCGCGGGCCCGCGCTCGCTCGTGACCCGGCACGGCCTCAGCGTCTTCGCCGTCGGCGGCTCCCTCTACACGATCGGCGGCTGCACGACCGACTTGCGCGACAGTCAGGTCGTGGAGACGCGGAAGATCGCCGTCCGCTAACTTCCGCCCGCCCCGGTGCGTCTAAGCACCTAGGTCGGCCGGGCCCAGACGGCCTTGGCCGCAAGTCAGTCTCAAGAGGAGGGCAGAAGTGCGAAGGAACCCCTGGCTGCTGCTCGTTGCGGCGCTGCTCGTGGTCCTCGCTCTCGGCGTCGCCGGCTGCGGAGGCGACGACGAGGAAGGCGACGGCGACGGCGCGGCCCAGACCGGCGCGGAAGAGCCGGCCGCCGAGCAGGTCATCACGATGGCGTGGGGCGCCGAGCCTCCGTCGCTCGACCCGGGTCTCGCGACGGACACGACGTCGGCGAACGTGATCCTGAACCTCATGGATCCGCTCGTCGTCCTCGACGAGAACCTCGAGCCCCAGCCGAACCTCGCCGAGAGCTGGGAGATCAGCGAGGACGGCACGACCGTCACCTACACGCTCCGGCAGGACGGTCAGTGGACGAACGGCGATCCCGTGACGGCCGCCGACTTCGAGTACTCGTGGAAGCGGACGCTCTCGCCCGAGCTGGCGGCCGACTACGCCTACCAGCTCTACGGCATCGAGGGCGCGCAGGAGTACAACGCCTGCGAGAGGAACTGCAACAGGCTGCGGGACCAGGTGGGCGTCCGGGCGGTGGACGATCACACGCTCGAGGTGCAGCTGACCTCGCCCCAGCCCTGGTTCGTCGGCCAGTCGGCCCACCACTCGTTCCTCGCCGTCCACCAGGAGACGGTGGAGCAGTTCGCCGAGCAGTGGACGGAGCCCGGCAACATCGTCACGAACGGCCCCTTCATGCTCGAGGCGTGGGAGCACGAGGCTTCCATCGACCTCGTCAAGTGGGACGAGTGGCGGAACGCCGACGAGGTCGAGCTCACCCGCGTCAACGGCCGCATCATCGTGGACGGCACGACGCGCGTGCAGGCCTTCGAGGCCGGCGAGGTCGACGCGCTCGACGGCTCGGGTCTCCCGCCGGCCGAGATGCAGCGGCTGAAGGAGCTCGAGGAGTACGAGCAGTACGAGTACCTCGGCACCTACTACTACGGCTTCAACGTCGAGAACATCAGCGACGTGAACCAGCGGCGCGCCATGTCGCTGGCGGTCGACCGCCGCACGATCATCGACAACATCGCGCAGGCCGACCAGGTTCCGGGCGCCGGCATGACGCCGCCCGGGATCCCCGGCTACGACACCATCAACCCCGAGTCGCCCTGGACGCCCGAGAACGGCGACATGGAGCAGGCCCAGCAGCTCATGGACCAGGTGTCGAGCCCGAAGACGAACATCAACCTCTTCCACAACAACGCGCCGGGCCACCGGGAGATCGCGGTCGCGGTGCAGGACATGTGGGGAGAGCTCGGGCTCACGACGACGATCAAGGCCCAGGAGTGGGCCCAGTACCTCGAGTTCCTCGGCCCTCCGCCGTCGAACCAGGTCGACGTGTACCGCCTCGGCTGGATCTACGACTACGCCGACGCGATCAACGGCCTCGAGCTCTGGACCTGCGACTCGGGCAACAACAACACGAACTTCTGCAACGAGGAGTTCGACGGCCTGATCGAAGAGGCCCGGCAGACGCCTGAGGAGGAGGCTCGCTTCGAGATCTACGCCCAGGCGGAGCAGATCATGTTCGGCGAGGACGGCGAGCTGCCGATCATGCCGATCTACCACTACACGCTGCCGAACCTCGAGGATCTCTGCATCAAGGACACCTTCTACATCGGTGCCCTGAACTCGCTCGACCTCACGGACGTGACCGTGGAGGGCGAGTGCTCGTAGGCTAGGCCCTCGTCTCCGGGCGAACGCGGGCGGGGCGCTCCGGCGCCCCGCCCGCGGGCTCGGCCGGTTGCGAAGTCGAGGCCTCCGGGTAGAGAATCAAGCGGGATGGCCGTCTACGTCATTCGACGGGTGCTGTGGACGCTCCCCGTCATCCTGCTGGTCATCCTCCTCATCTTCTCCCTCATGCGCCAGATCGAGGGAAACCCGTTTCGCCAGACGGAGCGGGCCGTCCCGCAGGCGATCCAGCAGAACCTCGAGCGGAAGTTCAACCTCGACAAGCCCTGGTACGCGCAGTACGCGTACTACGTCAAGGACGTCTTCACGTTCAACCTCGGGCCGTCGCTCGTGCTCCGGAACCGGACCGTCAACGAGATCGTCAAGGAGCACTTCCCGCACTCGCTGAAGCTCGCGATCCTGGCCGTGGCGTGGGGGCTCGTGATCGGCCTTCCGGCGGGCATCGCCTCGGCGTTGCGCCCGAACTCCCTGTTCGACTACGCGGCGATGTTCTTCTCCAACATCGGCTTCGCGCTGCCCAACTTCTTCGTCGCGACGATCCTCATCTACTGGCTCGCGGTCCAGAACAGCTTCGTCCCCACGAACGGGTGGCCGTCGGACTTCTGGGACTTCACCGACAAGCGCGTCATCCTTCCTTCGTTTGCCCTCGGGCTCTTCTTCATGGCGTTCGTCGCCCGCCTCATCCGCGGGACGATGCTCGAGACGATGCAGCAGGACTACGTGCGCACGGCGAAGGCCAAGGGCCTCCGCTGGCGCCGCGTCGTGGTGCGCCACGTGCTCCGGAACTCCCTCATCCCGGTCGTGACCGCGGTCGGCCCGCTGATCGGCCTCGTGATCACGGGGACGTTCGTGATCGAGACGATCTTCTCGATCCCCGGCATCGGGCGCTACTTCGTCGACGCGGTGGCGGCGCGCGACTACTCCGTCGTCATGGGGATCACCGTGCTCGCCGCCGTGGTCGTGATCGTGGCGAACCTCGTCGTCGACATCCTCTACGGGTTCCTCGACCCCCGGACGCGCGAGGCGCGCTCGTAGCATGGCCGTCCAGGAGCCCCAGGCTCTCGACACACGCACGCCTGCCGTCCCGGCGGCCGGGACGGCGGCCGGAGCGCCCGTCCGCCAGTCGAGCCTGTGGCGCGACGCGTGGCGACGCTACGTGCGCAACAAGGGCGCCGTCGCCGCGGCGGTCCTCTTCATCCTCATCGTCCTCTACGCGTTCCTCATCCCCGGCATCTGGATCGTCCCCGGGATCTGGACCGACATCGTCAACGACATCGACCCGTACAACGTCGACTTCTCGCAGGCCAATCAGGGCGCCAGCTGGGCGCACCCGTTCGGAACCGACCAGTTCGGCCGGGACCTCTTCGCGCGCGCGGCGCTCGGCGGCCAGGTCTCGATCGAGATCGGCTTCGCCGCGACGCTCGTCATCCTCGTCGTCGCGATCATCTACGGAGGCATCTCGGGTTTCGTGGGCGGCTCGCTCGACAACGCCCTCATGCGCTTCCTCGACGCGCTCTACGGGCTGCCGTTCCTCCCGTTCGCGATCATCACGCTCGCCATCGTCGGCACCGTCAACATCGTCACGATGGTGATAGCCCTCTCGATCGTCTCCTGGTTCACGGACGCCCGCGTCGTGCGCGGGCAGATCATCACGCTGAAGGAGAACGACTACGTCCGGGCTGCGCGGGCGGTGGGCGCCCGCTGGTACAGGATCCTCGCCCGCCACCTGATCCCGAACACCCTGGGCATCCTCATCATCAGCATGTTCCTGAGCCTGCCCACGGTCGTGCTGGGCGAGGCGTTCATCTCGTTCATCGGCCTCGGCATCAACCCGCCCGACGCCTCCTGGGGCGCGATGGCCAACGAGGGCCGGGACGCGTACCGCACCCACCCGATCACGATCGTCGTCCCGAGCCTCTTCATCGCGGCGATCGTCCTCTGCGCGAACTTCGTGGCCGACGGCCTCCGCGACGCGCTCGACCCGCGAACGCGCGAGACGTAGGGCGGGCCGTGGCGCTCCTCGAGGTTACCGACCTCAAGACGCACTTCTTCATGCGCGAGGGCGTCGTGCGGGCGGTCGACGGCGTCAGCTTCTCGCTCGAGAAGGGGAAGACGCTCGGGCTCGTGGGCGAGTCGGGCTGCGGCAAGTCAGTCACGGCGCTGTCGATCATGGGCCTGATCCCGCGGCCGCCCGCCCGCATCGTCGACGGCTCCGTCCTGTTCGAGGGACGCGACCTCTCGAAGCTGAAGGAGAAGGAGCTGGAGGACGTCCGCGGGAGGGAGATCGCGATGATCTTTCAGGACCCGATGACGAGCCTCAACCCGACCCTGAAGATCTCGACGCAGATCACCGAGGTCCTCCGCCGCCATCTCGACCTCACGAAGGAGCAAGCGCGCAAGCGAGCGGTCGAGCTGCTGGAGGAGGTGCGGATCCCGAAGGCCGCCGAGCGCCTGGACGACTACCCGCACCGGTTCTCGGGCGGCATGCGGCAGCGCGTGATGATTGCGATCGCGCTGGCGTGCAATCCCAAGCTCCTGATCGCGGACGAGCCGACGACTGCGCTCGACGTGACGATCCAGGCCGGCATCCTCGACCTCCTCGACGAGCTCCGTCAGGAGCACGACATGGCGATGATCATCATCACGCACGACATGGGCGTCGTCGCCGAGACGGCCGACAACATCGCGGTCATGTACGCGGGCCAGCTGATCGAGTACGCCCCCGCGTTGGACCTCTTCGACCGGCCCGAGCACCCGTACACGGAGGCGCTGCTCGCGGCGCTCCCACAGCTGGAGGCGGAGGACATCCGCGAGGGCCGGCTCACGGCGATCCCGGGCCTGCCGCCGTCGCTGATCGACCCGCCGGAGGCCTGCCGCTTCGCGCCGCGCTGTCCCTACGCCGACGAGTCCGACTCCTGCACGAGGGAGCCGCAGGAGCTGCGCCAGGTCCGCGCGGGCCACTGGGTGCGCTCGGCGCATCCGACGAGCGAGCGGGCGCGGGAGAAGGTGGGGGCGTGAGCACGGCGTCCGCAGACGGCGCGCTCCTCCAGGTGCGCGACCTCAAGAAGCACTTCCCCGTGCGGAAGGGCGTCCTCTGGGAGCGCCAGGTGGGCGCGGTCAAGGCCGTCGACGGCGTCAGCTTCGAGATCACCCACGGGCGCACGCTGGGGCTGGTGGGCGAGTCTGGATCGGGGAAGTCGACGACCGGCTACTGCATCCTCCAGCTCATGAAGCCGACGTCCGGGTCGGTCCGGTTCGACGGCAAGGAGCTGACCGAGCTCCCTCGTGAGGAGCTCCGCCGCATGCGGCGCGAGATGCAGATCGTCTTCCAGGATCCCTACTCGTCGCTGGATCCGCGCATGACGGTGGGCAACATCGTGGCCGAGCCGCTCGAGGTGCACGGGATCGGGACGCGGCGGAGCCGCGGAGAGACCGTGCGCAGGCTCCTCGAGGTGGTCGGCTTCAACCCGAACTACACCAACCGCTACCCGCACGAGTTCTCCGGCGGTCAGCGGCAGCGCATCGGCATCGCCCGCGCGCTCGCTCTCAACCCGAAGCTGATCGTCTGCGACGAGCCCGTCTCTGCGCTCGACGTGTCGATCCAGGCGCAGATCCTCAACCTGCTCAAGGACCTCCAGAGGGACTTCGGGCTCACGTACCTCTTCATCTCCCACGACCTCGCCGTCGTCCGGACGATGAGCGACGAGATCGCCGTCATGAACCAGGGCGAGCTCGTCGAGGTCGGTCCCGCGGAGCAGGTCTACCTGAATCCGAAGGACGAGTACACGAAGGCCCTCTTCACGGCGGTGCCCGTGCCGGATCCCCGCCGGCAGCGCGAGCGCAAGGCCGAGCGCGCGCGCCTGAAGATCGAGAAGATCGCCGGGATCTAACCTCCTCCCTCGGCTATCGTCAGTAGGAATATGGCGGGTAACGATCCAATGGCGGTCCGGGTGGGCTGCGAGCGGGCACGGCAGTGGGTATCGCTGCGTCTCGACGGCGAGCTCTCGGCGCTCGAGGACGAGCTCCTCGCGCGGCACCTGTCCGCCTGCGCCGGATGCCGCGCCTTCGCGGCGCGCGTCCGCTCGGCGACGACCCTCATTCGCCGCACGCCGGCGGAGTCGCCTTCGCGCCGTGTCGAGCCCCCGACCCCCCGTCTGCCGCGGTTCCCGCTCGAGCGGCGCGGGACCGCCCTCGTCGCCGCGGCCGCGCTCGCGCTCGGCGCCCTCGTCGGGTCGCTCCTCGAGCGCCCCTCGACGCCGACGCCGACCGCGCCCGGGGCGGAGGTGAGCCTCCTCACGCGCGACGTGCAGCAGCTCCGAGAGCTGCCGCGCGAGAACCGGGCGCCGGTGCCCGTCCGCAGCACTCCGCCCAACCCGCCCGAAGGCGTCATCTAGTCCGGAGGAGCAGTCGGAGGGGAGGGCTCGGCTAGACTGCCGGTGGCCCTCGCAAGCGACCTGGAGGCCCATGCCTGACACGAGAGACTCGAAGAATCGCGGCACGATCGTCGAGATCAGGGGCGTCGTCGTCGACGCCGTCTTCCCGGGCGAGCTGCCGAGGATCCACAACGCGCTCCGCATCAGCGTCCCGGAGCAGGACGGCCGCCCCGCCGTCGACCTGATCGCCGAGGTGCAACAGCATCTCGGGAACGACCGCGTCCGCGCCGTCGCCATGGACTCGACAGACGGCCTCGCCCGCGGGGTCGTCGTCGAGGACACGGGTGCGCCGATCAGCGTCCCCGTCGGGGAGGCGACGCTCGGGCGGCTCTTCAACGTCCTCGGCGACACGATCGACGAGAAGGGCGACGTCCCCGACAGCGAGCGCTGGCCGATCCACCGCGACGCCCCGACCTTCGAGGAGCTCCAGCCGACGACCGAGATCTTCGAGACCGGCATCAAGGTCATCGATCTCATCGCCCCGTTCGTCAAGGGCGGCAAGGTGGGCCTCTTCGGCGGCGCCGGAGTCGGCAAGACGGTCCTCATCCAGGAGCTGATCCGCAACATCGCCGAGGAGCACGAGGGGCTCTCGGTGTTCGCCGGCGTGGGCGAGCGCTCGCGCGAGGGCAACGACCTCTGGCTCGAGATGACGGAGTCCGGCGTGATCGACAAGACGGCGCTCGTCTTCGGCCAGATGAACGAGCCGCCCGGAGCGCGCCTTCGCGTCGGGCTGAGCGGCCTCACGATGGCGGAGTACTTCCGCGAGCAGGGGCAGGACGTGCTCCTGTTCATCGACAACATCTTTCGCTTCGTACAGGCGGGCTCGGAGGTGTCGGCGCTCCTCAACCGCATGCCCTCCGCGGTCGGCTACCAGCCGACGCTTGCGACGGAGATGGGGCAGCTCCAGGAGCGAATCACCTCGACGCGGAAGGGGTCGGTCACGTCCGTGCAGGCGATCTACGTGCCGGCGGACGACCTCACCGACCCCGCCCCGGCGAACACGTTCGCGCACCTCGACTCGACGACGGTGCTGTCGCGCGGGCTCACCGAGCAGGGAATCTACCCCGCCGTCGACCCGCTCGACTCCTTCTCGCGCGCGCTCCAGCCGGACACTGCGGGCGAGGAGCACTACCGCACGGCGACGCGCGTGCAGGAGATCCTCCAGCGCTACAAGGAGCTCCAGGACATCATCGCCATCCTCGGCATGGACGAGCTCTCCGACGAGGACAAGCTCACGGTTCAGCGCGCGCGCAAGGTGCAGCGCTTCCTCTCGCAGCCGTTCTTCGTCGCCGAGGCGTTCACCGGGACGCCGGGCAAGTTCGTCCGGCTCGAGGACACGATCAAGGGCTTCACCGAGATCATCGAGGGCAAGCACGACGAGCTACCCGAGGGCGCGTTCTACATGGTCGGCACGATCGAGGAGGCCGTGGAGCAGGCGCGCAAGCTCGCGGGCGAGGAGCCGGAGCAGCCGGCCGCCGAGGCGGACGAGCCCGAGGAGGAAGCCTCGCCGGAGCGCGAGCCGGAGCCGGAGCCGGCCGCCGCCTAGCCGATGGCGACGGTCGCGACGGACGGCGGCGCGCGCACGTTCGACCTCTCGCTCGTGACGCCCGAGGGCGCGGCGTACGAGGGAGAGGCCGAGATGCTGATCGTCCCCGGCGCGGCCGGCGAGATCGGCGTGCTCGCGCGCCATGCGCCGCTCGTCGCCATGCTGAGGGCCGGCGAGATCCGCGTGAAGGCCGCGGGCGAGTGGCAGACCTTCGCCGCCGGGCCGGGGTACTTCAAGGTGCAGCAGGACCGGGCGCTGGTGCTCGTCGACGACGCCGTCCGCGCCGAGGACATCGACGTCGAGCAGGCCCGCCGCGAGGCCGACGAAGCGCGCGCGCTGCTCGAGCGGGCCGAGGCGGGGGAGGAGGGCGTCGACCGGTGGCAGGCCGAGCAGCGCCTCCGACACGCCGAGAACAAGATCGCCGTCGCCGGCCGCGGCTAGCCCAGTCTTAAGCGTGCGTTAACCGGCCTGCGGCGGGATTGCGCGCGGGCGTGTTCTCGGTACGTTGCGGGCTGGTGCAACCGAGCACGGGAAGGGAGGTTCCATGCTGCTGCACAACCTGCTCCTCTCCATGAACAGGCTGTACGCAGGGCGTCACTGCCGCCGGTGCGGCGAGCCCGTCGCCCCGGGCGACCGCTTCGGCGTCAGCGAAGGCGTGTGTCCGGGATGCCGGCGATAGCCGCGACTGCGAGGCCCGCGCCCGCGTGACTCCCGCCCACGAGCGGGAGTCACCGCTTTAAGCGGCACAATGCGGGCGTGGCGACGACGGCCGTCTCGACGGAGACCGACCTCCGCGACCTGCTCGCGCAGCGCATCCTCGTCCTCGACGGCGCCTGGGGGACGATGCTTCAGCGGCAGGGCCTCGGCGACGCCGACTACCGGGGCGAGCGCTTCCGCGCGCATCCGCGCGAGGTGGCGGGCGACCCCGACCTCCTCAACCTCACCCGGCCCGACGTCGTGCTCGCGACCCACCGCGCCTACCTGGACGCCGGCGCCGACATCACGACGACTAACACGTTCACGGCGACGTCGATCGGCCAGGCCGAGTACGGGCTCGAGGACGTCGTCTACGAGCTGAACGTCGAGGGCGCGCGGCTCGCGCGGCAGGCGTGCGACGAGCGGAGCGACCGGGCCTGCTTCGTCGCCGGGTCGGTGGGGCCCCTGAACCAGACCCTCTCGCTCTCGCCGCGCGTCGACGACCCCGCCTACCGCGCCGTCACGTTCGACCAGGTCCGCGAGAGCTACGCGGAGCAGGTGCGGGGGCTCGTGGACGGCGGCGTCGACCTCCTGCTCGTGGAGACGGTCTTCGACACGCTCAACGCGAAGGCGGCGGTCGTCGCCGCGCGGGACGTCTTCGACGAGAAGGGGCTCGAGCTCCCGCTCTGGATCTCCGTCACGATCGTCGACCTCTCGGGGCGGACGCTCTCGGGCCAGACGATCGAGGCGTTCTGGGCGTCCATGGAGCACGCCCGGCCGCTCATCGTCGGCGTCAACTGCTCGCTCGGCGCCCGCGAGATGCGCCCGCACGTGGAGGCGCTCTCGCTCGTCGCCGACTGCTTCACGAGCTGCCACCCGAACGCGGGGCTCCCGAACGCCTTCGGCGGTTACGACGAGGGCCCGGAGACGACGAGCGCGCTCCTGCGCGAGTTCGCGGAGAGCGGCCTCGTCAACGTCGTCGGCGGCTGTTGCGGGACGACCCCCGACCACACGCGCGCGATCGCCGAGGCCGTCGGGGGGCTCCCCCCGCGCCACGTGCCCGAGCGCCGCCGGGTCACGCGCTTCAGCGGCCTCGAGCCGTTCGAGATCTTCGAGGGGGCGACCTTCGTCATGGTCGGCGAGCGGACGAACGTCACCGGCTCGGCGCGCTTCCGTCGCCTGATCGAGGCGGGCGACTTCCAGGGGGCGCTCGACGTGGCGCTGGAGCAGGTGCGCGGCGGCGCCAACCTCCTCGACGTGAACATGGACGCCGACCTCCTCGACTCGGAGCGGGCGATGACCACGTTCCTGAACCTGCTCGCGACAGAGCCCGAGGTCGCGCGCCTGCCGATCATGGTCGACAGCTCCCGCTGGTCGGTGATCGAGGCGGGGCTCAAGTGCATCCAGGGGAAGGGCATCGTCAACTCCCTCAGCCTCAAGGAGGGCGAGGACGACTTCCTCGCCAAGGCGCGCGTCGTGCGCCGCTACGGCGCGGGCGTCGTGGTGATGGCGTTCGACGAGCGCGGCCAGGCGGAGACGACGGAGCGGAAGGTGGCCGTCTGCGAGCGCGCCTACCGGCTTCTCGTCGACGACGTCGGCTTCCCGCCCGAGGACATCGTCTTCGACCCCAACGTCCTCGCGATCGCGACGGGCATGGAGGAGCACGACGACTTCGCGAAGGCGTTCATCGAGGCGGTGCCCCTCATCAAGGAGCGCTGCCCGGGCACGAAGATCTCGGGCGGGATCTCGAACCTCTCCTTCTCGTTCCGGGGAAACGAGGTCGTCCGCGAGGCGATCCACTCGGCCTTCCTCTACCACGCGATCGCCGCC
>DATAAQ010000202.1:0-8268 GCA_036260055.1 Gaiellaceae bacterium
CGCGGTCGTCGCCGCAGGCGTGACGCGGGTCGTGGCGGCGGTCGGAGATCCCGACCCGCGCACGAACGGCCTCGGCTTCGAGCGGCTCCGCGCGGCCGGTGTCGATGTCGAGCTGGCGGAGGACGAGCTCGCCTGGCGCGCGCGCGTCCAGAACGAGGGCTTCCGCGTCTGGGCCGCGCTCGGTCGTCCGCTCGTGACGTACAAGGCCGCCGTGTCGCTGGACGGACGCGTGACCGTTCCGGGCTCCCGCTGGGTCTCGGGTGAGCAGAGCCGCCGCCGGGTGCACCGTCTCCGCGCCGCCTCCGACGCGGTCGCCGTGGGGATGGGCACCGTGCGTGCCGACCGCCCGCGGCTCGACGCGCGCGGCGTCGAGGCGGCGCGCCAGCCGCGCCGGCTCGCGTTCGGGCGCGGCCCGCTCCCGCAGGGGTCGCAGCTCGAGCTCCGGCCCGGCCCGCTCGAGGACGAGCTCCGCGCGCTCGCCTCCGGAGGCGTCCAGACGCTCCTCCTGGAAGGCGGCCCGACGCTCGCGACCGCGTTTCTCCGCGCGGGCCTCGTGGACAAGCTCATGCTCTTCGTGGCGCCCGTCGTCTCCGGCAGCGGCCCTCGCTTCCTGGGCGAGCCGGCGCCTCCGGTCCGCCTCCTCCACCAGACGGCCGAGCGCGTCGGCGACGACGTCCTCGTGACCGCCTACGTCCGCGAGCCGTGACGGTCAGCGCGGACCGAGCTCGTGTTCCACGCGCACGACGCTCCCGGAGACGCAGGAGGATCAGGCGTCGTCGTCGGTCCAGCCGAAGTATCCCGCGAAGTCCGCGAAACAAGAGGCGCAGATCCACTCGTCGTCCGTCGGGGGCCGGTAACGCGCCAGGCGGAGCCGAGCGCCGTGCATCCACGGCCTCTCGTTCGTCTCGAGCCGCCAGTCCGGCTTCTCCTCCACCGAAAGAAGTATGCGAGCCCGGCCGGCTCCGATCCCGCCAGGGCTTGTGCGGGTGGAACACAAGCGGCGCCTGCGGCGGGCTATCGTTGCCCTCGTGTTCACCGGCATCGTGCGCGAGGTCGGCCGGGTGGAAACCCTCCACGGGGACGGAGCAGCCGCCCGGCTCCGTATCCGCGCGCCGGAGACGGCCTCCGGCGCGGCGGTCGGCGACTCCGTCGCGGTGAGCGGCGTCTGCCTGACTGCGACCGACGTCGCCGACGGCGTCTTCGAGTTCGACGCCGTCCCGGAGACCCTCCGCCGGACCTCGCTGGGCCGCTTGCAGGTTGGCGCCCGCGTGAACGTCGAGCCCGCGCTCCGGGCCGGCGACCCGCTCGGCGGCCACTTCGTGCAGGGCCACGTCGACGGCGTCGGGCGCGTGCGCTCCGCCGACGCGGAGGGGTTCTCCGTCGAGGCGCCCGCGGCGATCCTCCGCTACTGCGTCGAGAAAGGGTCGGTCGCCGTCGAAGGAGTCAGCCTCACGATCGCCCGCCTCGAGAGCGACGGCTTCACCGTCGCGCTGGTCCCCCACACCCGCGAGGCGACGACCCTCGGCGGCCTCGGGCCGGGCGACGAGGTGAACCTCGAGGCCGACCTCCTCGCCAAGCACGTCGAGAAGCTGCTCGGGCGATAGTTACGATCCTCTGAGACCGTGACCCCGTCCGTCGAGACAAGAGCGCCGTTCGCCACCATCGAGGAGGCGATCGAGGACATCCGTCAGGGGAAGTTCGTCGTCGTCGTCGATGCCGCCGACCGCGAGAACGAGGGCGACCTGACGATCGCCGCGCAGTTCGCGACGCCCGAGGCGATCAACTTCATGGCCACGTACGGCCGCGGTCTCATCTGCCTCTGCCTCACGGAGGAGCGCTGCGACGCCCTCGGCCTCAAGCCGATGACGTACAACAACGAGACGCCCTACGAGACCGCGTTCACGATCTCCATCGAGGCGCGCGAGGGCGTGACGACGGGGATCTCCGCCGCCGACCGGGCGCGGACGATCCAGGTGGCGATCGACCCCACGAAGGGCGCCGGCGACCTCGTCCAGCCGGGGCACGTCTTCCCGCTGCGGGCCCGTCCCGGCGGCGTCCTCCAGCGCACGGGGCAGACGGAGGCGGCGGTCGACCTCGCCCGCCTCGCCGGGCTCCTTCCGGCGGGCGTCGTCTGCGAGATCATGAACGAGGACGGGACGATGGCCCGCGTGCCCGACCTGATCCCGTACTGCCGCAGGCACGGGCTCAAGCTCGTCACCGTCGAGGACCTCATCGAGTACCGCCGGCGCACGGAGAAACTCGTCGAGCGCATGACGACGGTCCGGCTTCCGACGGCCTACGGCGACTTCACCGCCGTCGCGTTCCGCGAGGTGCTCACGGGCAAGAACCACGTGGCGCTCGTCCGGGGCGAGGTCGCGGGCGAGGACGACGTGCTCGTCCGTGTGCACTCGGAGTGCCTGACCGGCGACGTCTTCCACTCGCTCCGCTGCGACTGCGGCGAGCAGCTCGACCTCGCGCTCAAGCGCATCGCCTCCGAGGACCGCGGCGTCCTCCTCTACATGTCGCAGGAGGGCCGGGGGATCGGCCTGCTCGCCAAGCTGCGCGCGTACGAGCTCCAGGAGAACGGACTCGACACGGTCGAGGCGAACCTCGAGCTCGGGTTCCCGCCCGACATGCGCGAGTACGGGATCGGGTCGCAGATCCTCGCCGACCTCGGCCTCTCGACGATCCGCATCCTCACGAACAACCCGAAGAAGATCACCGGGATCGAGGGCTTCGGGCTCAAGGTCGTCGAGCAGGTGCCGATCGAGGTCACGCCCAACATGGAGAACCGGCTCTACCTCGAGACAAAGCGGCGGAAGCTCGGGCACCGCCTGCACCACCAGGACCTGCGGTTCGACGAGCCCGGGGAGGGCGAGTGAAGCAGGAGGTGCGGTCGGGCGACCACGCGCCCGGGGAGCTCCGGCTTCCCGACGGCATCCGGGTGATCGAGGGAAGCCCAGACGGGGCGCGCCGTTCGGTCGGCATCGTCGTCAGCCGCTTCAACGGGGACGTGACGACGACGCTCCTCGACGCCGCCGTCGCCGAGCTCGAGGAGGCCGGCGTCGAGCGAGCGCGGATCGAGATCCTGACGGTGCCGGGAGCGTTCGAGCTGCCTCTCGGCGCGATGGCGCTCGCGAAGACGCGGCGCTACTCGTGCATCGTGGCGCTCGGCTGCGTCATCCGGGGGGAGACGCCGCACTTCGACTACGTCGCGGCCGAGGCGGCGAGCGGCCTCCAGCTCGCCGCGCTGGAGACCGGCGTCCCCGTCGCCTTCGGCGTGCTCACCTGCGACACGCGGGAGCAGGCCGAGGCCCGTGCGGGCGGCGAGCGGGGCAACAAGGGCGCCGAGGCGGCGCGCTCCGCGCTCGAGATGGCCGACGCCTTCGGCCGTCTCCGGGCCGCCGCAGTCCAGTAGCTATACTCGTCCGCCGGATGTCCAAGGTCTGCGCGATCTGTGGGAAGGGGCCATCGTTCGGCCATAATCGGAGCCACTCGATGGTGGCGACGAAGCGTCGCTTCAACCCGAACCTCCAGCGCGTCCGCATCCTCGTGAACGGCGTCGCGCGTCGGAGCTACGTGTGCGCGCGGTGCCTGAAGTCCGGACGGGTCGAGAAGGCCGTCTAGCGCTCGCCCGGGCCGCGCTCGCCGCCCTCGAGGCGAGCCGTCAACGTATCGACGACCTCAACGTGTACCCCGTGCCGGACGGGGACACGGGCACGAACATGACGCTGACGGCGCGAGCCGTCGTCGAGGCGCTCGAGCGCGATCCCGAGGCGGACCTCACGCGGGCGATCCTCATGGGCGCGCGCGGCAACTCGGGCGTGATCCTCTCGCAGCTCGTCCGCGGGGCCGTCGAGGCTCTTCCCGATGACCGGATCGACGTCCCGGCTCTCGCCGCCGCCCTGAGGGGTGGGAGCGTCGCGGGCTACGCCGCCGTGCGGGACGCGCAGGAGGGCACGATCCTGACGCTCGCCCGAGCCCTGGCGGAGCGGGCGGAGGCGCTCGCCGCGTCGCCGCCCCCGCTCGCCGAGGCCCTACGCGACCTCGTCGCGTACGGGGAGGTGGCGCTCGCGCGCACGCAGGAGCAGCTGGACGTCCTCCGGGAGGCCGGGGTCGTCGACGCCGGCGCGGCGGGGCTTCTCGAGATCGTGCGCGGCATCACCGCGGCGGCGACGGGCGAGGCGCTCCCCGAGCCCGCTCTCGAAGCGGAGCCGCTGCCGCTCGAGGCCGTCCACCGGGAGCTCTCCCGCTACCGCTACTGCACGTCCTTCTACGTCGAGGGCGAGCGGGCCGCGCCGGAGACGCTCGAGGAGGAGCTCGGCCGTCTCGGCGACTCGCTCCTCGTCGTCGGCACCCGGGGCGCGGTGAAGGTCCACCTGCACACGGACGAGCCCGGGCGCGCGCTCTCGCTCGGGACCGCGGTCGGCGTCCTCGAGGAGGTGGACGTCAAGAACATGCACGCGCAGACGCTCGACCGGAAGGAGCGCCTCGCGGCGGTGGAAGCCCGGGCGGCGGCGGTCGCCGTCTGCGCGGGCGCCGGGATCACGCGGCTCTTCGAGAGCCTGGGCGCGGCCTGCGTCGAGGGCGGGCAGTCGATGAACCCGTCCACCGCCGACATCCTCGCCGCGATCGAGGGCGCCGGCGTCGACGAGGTCGTCGTCCTCCCGAACAACAAGAACGTCGTCCTCGCCGCCGAGCAGGCCGCCTCGGGGAGCACGAAGGCGGTCCGGGTCGTCCCGACCCCCTCCGTCCAGGCCGGCCTCGGGGCGATGGTCGCGTTCGAGCCGGGCCGCTCCGCGGAGGAGAACGCCGCGGAGATGGAGGAGGCGGCCGCGGGGGTGCGGGCGGGCGCCGTCACGCGCGCGTCGCGGACGACGACGCTCGGCGCCCTCGCGATCGAGGAGGGCCAGTTCCTCGGCCTCGTGGACGGGGAGCCGGTCACGTGCGGGCCCGCGCTCGAGCCCGTCGCCCGGGACGTCGCCGAGCGCCTGCTCGGGGAGGCGACGGACGTCCTCACCATCCTCGCCGGGGCGGAGGCCGAAGGCGCCGAGGCGCTCGCGGAGGCCCTTCGCGACGCGCATCCGGAGCTGGAGGTGGAGGTGCACGACGGCGGCCAGCCGCACTACCCGCTCCTGTTCTCGGCCGAATAGGCCGATACTCTCCCGCGAGGTGGCAGGCGAGCCGATCACCGTCGTCGTCGTCGAGGACAACGACGTCTTCCGCGAGTCGCTCGAGCTCCTGCTCGGCGTCGTCCCGGACGTGGAGGTCGTCGCGTCGGTCGCAAGCGGGCGGAGCGCCCTCGACGTCTGCCCCCGGCTGCAGCCGGACGTCGTGCTCCTCGACTACCGCCTGCCCGAGCTGGACGGCGTGGAGACGACGGCGGGCATCCGGACGGCGTGCCCGGACGCGGCCGTCGTCGTTCTCACGGCCGAGGTCGCGAGCGGCGAGGTCGAAGCGCTCCTCGAGGCCGGCGCGGTCGCGTGCCTCACGAAGGACCGCCGTCTCGAGGAGATCGTCGGCGCCATCAGGGACGCCGCCGGGCGAGGTGCAGCTCTCCGCTGAGAACACCGCGGTCGTCCTCGACTCGACGGCCGACCTCCCCGATGCGTCCGAGCGGCACGCGAACTGGCGCGTCGTCCCCCTCTACGTCCGCTTCGGAGACGAGACGTTCCGCGAGTACGTCGACATCTCCCCCGAGGAGTTCTACCGCCGCCTCCGCAGCGCGGCCGAGCCTCCGCGGAGCTCGCAGCCGACGCCCGCCGACTTCGCCACGGTCTACGAGGAGCTCGCCGGCTACGAGCGCATCGTCTGCCTGATGATCTCCGCGAAGCTCTCCGGGACAGCCGAGAGCGCGCGGCTCGGGGCCGAGTCGGCCGCTGACGAACGCGTCGTCGTCATCGACTCCGGGGTCACCTCGGGCGGGACGGTCATCCTCGCGGACGCCGTGCAGCGCCGGCTCGAGCGGGGGACGAGCGACGAGGAGATCGAGGACGTGGTCGAGCGCTTCCGCGGCGAGCGGGGTCTCCTCTTCACGGTGGAGACGCTCGAGTACCTCGTTCGCGGCGGGCGCGTCGGGAAGGCGCAGGGCCTCGCGGGCCAGCTCCTCAGCGTGAAGCCGATCCTCCAGTTCGACGACGGCGAGGTGGCGCCGCTCAAGCGCGTGCGCGGGCGTGCCAAGGCGCTGGCCGAGTTCGAGCGGCTCTTCCTCGCGGCGACGGAGGATTCCCCCGACCTCCACGTCGGCGTCGGCCACGCCGACGCCGCCTCGGACGCCGAGGAGCTCGTGCGCCGAATCCGCGCCGGCCGTCCCCGCTGCTCCGTCGACATCGTCACGACGCTCGGCCCCGTCATCGGCACCCACGGCGGCCCCGGAACGCTCGGCCTCTTCTGGTTCGACGACCCGTCCTGAGCGGCCAAGTCGGGGTCAGACCCCGTCGTGTCCCCCGGAGACCGGTTTGCGAGCGGCAAAAGTGCTCTGCTCAGAGCCGTCGCGTCGCGCGAGACCGGGCGGGACGACGTCCGGAGCGGCCACGTCCGGGGTCAGACCCCGTCGTGTCCGCGCGAGACTGGGCCGTGAAGGGCCGAGTATCGTAGGCCGCGTGGAGCACCTCGCGCACTGGGACGACGTCCGCGGGAGCCGGCGCGAGGCCGGTCACATCGGCGGGACGTGGTACGACCTCGGAAGCGCCGCGGGCACGGTCGGCACCGGCGTCAAGCGGATCCGCGTGGACGCGGGCAGGTGGTCGACGCCGGCGCACGTCGAGGGCGCGGAGGAGGAGATCTTCTTCGTCCTCGCCGGCTCGGGCGTCTCCTGGCAGGACGACGGCCGCGGCGGCGTCGCGTACGAGGTGCGCGAGGGAGACTGCCTCGTCCACCTCCCCGACGTGGAGGCGCACACGCTCCGGGCCGGTCCCGACGGGCTCGACGTCCTCGCCTTCGGGCAGCGCCTCCCGCACGGGAACACCGTGCTCCCCCGCGCCCGCGTGGCCTGGATGGGGCGGGCGTTCGTGGACGTCGTCCCCATCGCGGGCGACGAGCACCCCTACCGGCGCGAGGCCGGCGCCGGCGAGCCCGAGGAGGGCGAGCTCATGGAGCGTCCCCCCTCGATCGTCAACCTCGCCGACGTCCCGGAGGTCGAGCGCGAGCATGGAGGCTCGCTCCTCCGCGAGCGCGACCTCGGGCGCGCGGCCGGCTCGGCGAGCACGGGGCTCTCCCGCGTGGAGCTCCCGCCGGGCAGGATGGGGTGGCCGCCGCACTGCCACTCGGCCGAGGAGGAGATTCTCGTCGTCCTGGAGGGACGCGGCACGCTCGTGCTCGGCGACGAGGAGCACGCGGTCCGCCGCGGCCACGTCGTCGCGCGGCCGCCGGGGACGAGGGTCGCCCACGCGCTCCGGGCTGGGGACGAGGGCATGGCGTACCTCGCGTACGGGACGCGCGACCCGAACGACATCGCCTACTTCCCCCGCTCGAACAAGGTTTACCTGCGCGGCGTCGGCGTCATGGCGCGGCTCGAGCGGCTCGAGTACTGGGACGGCGAGCCGGCGCGCTAGCGTCCGGAGCGCGTGGCTATCGTGGGAGCGTCCTGGCCCTCCCGGTGAGCACGCGGCACGCGCCGGCCGGCTTCGCCGGCGAGGAGCCGGGCGCGCCACGGAAGCCCCGCATCGCCACGCTCGACGCACCGCTCGAGAACCTGTCCGGCGTCGGCCCGAAGGTCGCCGAGCGGCTCGCCCGTCTCGGCCTCGAGACCGTCGGCGACGTCGCCGAGCATCTCCCGCGCTCCTACCTCGACTGGGGCGAGGCCGCAGCCGGCTTCGCCGAGCTCGCGGCCGGCGAGGAGGGAACCGTCCGCTGCACGCTCCAGCGCATCCGCGTCCGGCCGACGCGCCGCCGCAACCTCAAGATCGTCGAGGGCGTAGTCGTCGACGACGCCGGCCAGCGGGAGACGGCGATCTGGTTCAACCAGCAGCACCTCGCGAAGCTCCCCGCGGGGACCGAGCTCCTCCTCCACGGGACGCGCGAGCTCGGCGCCGGGTTCCGCGTGCTCCGGCACGAGGTCGGCGGGAGCGGCCTGCACACGCTGGGGCTCGTGCCCGAGTATCCCGCGAGCGAGGACGTCCCGTCGCACCGCCTGCGCGAGCTCTCCGAGCGCGTCCTCCCGCTCGCGCGCTTCGCGCCCGAGCCGCTCCCCGCCGCCCTCCTCTCGGGGGAGAGGCTGCCGCTCCGGGCGGACGCGCTCGCCGCCGCGCACCGGCCGCCCGCGCGGGC
>DATAAQ010000203.1:0-9122 GCA_036260055.1 Gaiellaceae bacterium
GCCATCTTCGCCGGCCGGGCGGAGAGGACGGAGATCTCGCACGACGACTTCGAGGCCGCGCTCGAGCGCGTCGTCGCCGGTCTCCAGCAGCGCCGCGTCGTGACGGAGAAGGAGAAGCGCATCCTCGCCTACCACGAGGGCGGGCATGCTCTCATGTCGCACCTCGTCGGCAGCCCCCAGCCCGTCCAGAAAGTGACGATCGTCTCGCGGGGGCGTGCGCTCGGGTACACGCTGAACACGCCGCAGGAGGACCGCTACCTCCACACGAAGGAGGAGCTCCTCGACCTCATGAAGGTCTACCTCGCGGGCCGGGCGGCCGAGCAGATCGTCTTCGGCGCGGTGACGAACGGCGCCGCGAACGACCTCGAGCGCGTCACCGAGCTCGCCCGCTCCATGGTCTTCGAGTTCGGCATGGGCGAGGAGGTCTCGTCGCGGACGATGCGGGCCGACAACTACGCGCTCTCGGAGCACACGAAGCAGCTGCGCGACGGCGAGCAGGCGCGCCTCTGCGACCACGCCTTCGAGGAGGCCCTCCGGCTGCTCGCGAAGCACCGCCGCTCGCTCGACAGGCTTGCGGCCGCCCTGCTCGACAAGGAGACGCTCCAGCGCAGCGAGCTCGAGGAGCTCCTCGCGGACGTCCCCTCCGAGTCGAACGCCGCCGAGCGGGTCGGGACGCCGCAGGCCGTCTGGGCCACCGAGCCGTAGGGGCGAGCCGCTAGGATCGGCCGCGTGAACGTGCGCTCCGTCCACCACGTCGCCTTCGCGGTGGAGGATCTCGACGAGGCGGTGGAGACGTACCGCTCGCTCTTCGGCGCCGAGGTCGAGCTTCGGGGGCGCCTGGAGGATCAGGGCGTCGAGGCGGCCTACCTCCGGCTCGGAAGCGGCCGCGTCGAGCTCGTCTCGGCGCTCGCGGAGGACACGCCGGTGGGACGGTTCCTCGCCAGGCGGGGCCCCGGGATGCACCACGTCGGGTACGCCGTCGACGACGTCGGGGCGGCCGTCGGGGAGCTCGCGGCCGGCGGCGCGAACGTGATCGACACCGAGCCGCGCCTGGGGCTCGGCGGCCACGAGGTCTCCTTCGTCCACCCGGACTCGCTCCACGGCGTCCTCGCCGAGGTGATCGGTGCCTGAGGGGAGCGAGAACGACCGTGTTCGCGTCCAGGTCGCCTTCGAGGGCGGGCAGATCGTCGCCGCGCTCGTCAGCCGGGCGGCCGCCGAGGGCCTCGCGGCGGCGCTCGGGAACGAGGAGCCGGTCTTCCACCTGGAGACCGAGGACGGAACCTACCTGCTCGCCCTCGGCAAGGTCGTCTACGTCAAGCGCTCGTCGCGCGAGACGCACATCGGCTTCGGCGTGACGTCGTAGGCTCCCGAGCGGTGTCCGGGGACTCCGGGAACCGCGTGGCGACGGCCGAGGTGCGCCGGCTCGTGGAGCGCGCGCAGGAGGGGGACCGCGACGCGCTCGAGGAGCTGTACCTCCTGCACTTCGACCGCATCTACAGCTACCTCCACCTCTCCGTCGGCAACCGCCACGACGCCGAGGACCTGACGAACCAGACGTTCGTGAAGATGATCGAGTCGATCGGGCGCTTCCGCTGGCGCACCGTGCCGATCTCCGCCTGGCTCTTCCGGATCGCCCACAACCTCGCCATGGACCACTTCCGCGCGGGGCGGCGCTGGCACCCCGAGGAGGAGCCGCCCGAGCCGCCCGGCTCGGCCGAGCGCTCCGCCGAGGAGGCGGCCATGCACTCGCTCGGCCGCAAGAGCATGCTCGAGATGATCGAGGAGCTCTCCCCGGACCAGCAGCAGGTGCTCACGCTCAAGTTCGTGTTCGGCTTCGCCAACGCCGACGTGGCGACGATCCTGGGGAAGACGGAGGGAGCGGTGAAGTCGCTCCAGCACCGGGCGCTCGCATCCCTCCAGCGCCAGCTCCCGGCCGAGTAGTGGCGCTCGAGGTCGGCATCGTCGGCCTCCCGAACGCGGGGAAGACGACCCTCTTCAACGCGCTGACGCGGGGCGCCGCCGTCCCCGGCAGGGAGCACGTCGGCATGGCGGCGGTCCCGGACGAGCGGCTGGAAGAGCTCGCCGCGGTCGTCGCAGCCCGCAAGGTGACGCCGGCGGCGATCCGGGTGGTCGACCTCCCCGGCAGCGGGGCGCAGCTCCTCGGCAACCTCCGACAGGTCGACGTCCTGCTCGCCGTCGTCGACGGCTGGTCGGGGACGCGCGACGCGCGCGACGACCTGGCGACGCTCGAGCTCGAGCTTCTCGTGGCCGACCGCGAGCACGTCGAGCGGAGGCGCGAGCGGGTGCGCAAGGAGGCGAAGTCGGGCGACCCGCGCCTGCGGGAAGAGGAGGGCCTGCTCGAGCGCGTGCTCGCTCACGTCGACGCGGGCAAGCCCCTGCGCGACTTTCTCGGGGGGTTTCCCCCGGCGCTCGAGCCCCTGACGGCCAAGCCGGTCGTCCCGTTGGTCAACGGGCCGCAGGAGATCGACCTCAAGCTCGAGACCGAGCTCGCGGAGCTCCCCGCGCCCGAGGCCGCCGCGTTCCGCGAGGGGCCGCCGGCGCTCGACGAGGTCGTCGCCCGCCTCTTCGCGGCCCTCGACCTCGTGACGTTCTTCACCGTCGCGGAGAAGGAGACGCGGGCGTGGACGCTCCGGCGCGGACAGACGGCGCTCGAGGCCGCCGCCAGCATCCATACTGACATCGCCCGCGGCTTCATCCGCTGCGAGGTCGTCCGCTGGGACGACCTCGTCGCGGCGGGCTCGCACACGGAGGCGGCCCGGCGAGGGCTCGTGCGGCTGGAGGGGAAGTCGTACCCCGTCGCTGACGGCGACGTCCTGAACGTGCGCTTCAGCCCGCCCCGCCAGCCCTAGACGGAGGGGCGCCGCCAGTCGGCCACGCGGGCGGTCCGGAGAAGGACGAGGACGCTCACGACGAGCACCCAGCCGAGCCAGACGAAGAGCGGGAAGAAGAAGATCGCGAAGAGCAGCACCGGCGCCACGACGAAGCCCGCCAGCGCGGCCCAGCGGGGCAGGACGGGCGTCCGCAGCGCGACGATCGAGGTCGCGAGCACGACGAGGCCGGCCGTCATGACGGAGCAGACGAGGAGGGCGTAGCCGGCATTCGAGGCGAGGCTCCAGGCGTGTGGGTCGAGTCGGAACTCGTCCTGGCCCGCCGCGCCGGCGGAGGCGACGAAGACGGCGGCGGCGGCGAGCATGAGCGCGGCGCTCGCCACGCCGGCGCCGAACGCGAGCGCCGTCCAGCGCGCCGGGTCGCCCTCCACGCGGACCAGGATCGCGCGCAGCGCGCCGAGGAACCAGAGGAAGGCGAGAACGGCCGCGACGACGAGGAAGAAGATGAGGAACTCCCGCGCCCGGTTGCCCGAGTCGGCGTAGTACGACGACACCTCGTCCGGCGTGTCCCCGGGACCGCCGCTCACCCCCAGGGCGACGAGCCAGAGCACGGCGAACGCGATGCCCGCGAGCGGGGACCAGCGCTCCCAGGGATCCGGCTTCACGCGCCCATGGTGGGCCCCCGGGCGGACGAGCTCACTCGGACGACGCCACCGAGCGGGTCGCGGCGGCGGCGTCGAGCCCGTTCGCGTGGGCGAGCACTGCCGCCTCGGCGGTGCGCGCCGAGCGAGCCTCGTGGTGCACGGCGACCGCGTGGAGAAGCTCGGCGAGGACGGTGGAGTCCAACCCCCCCGCGCGCTCCTCGATCAGCCGCAGGCCGAGATGGACGTGCCCGAGCAGCTTGCCCTCCGCGGTCGGGAAGAAGAGGGGGCCGCGATCGAGCTCGCGCATCCGTCCGACGTCGTGGAGGAGGGCGGCGGCGAGGAGCAGGTCGGCGCGCAGGCGCGGGTGGAGCTGGGCCGCCTCGCGGCAGAGCGTCGCCACGGCGACGGTGTGCTCCAGGAGGCCGCCCGCGTAGGAGTGGTGGCCCTCCACCGTGGCGGGCAGGATGCGCAGGCGCGCGCGGAGCTCCGCGTCGCCCGCGAAGCGCCCGACCAGGCCGCGGAGACCCGGGTGGGCGATCTCGCCCGTCAGGAACTCGAAGAAGCCCTCGAGCTCGTCGGCGTCCCGCCGCGGGGCAGGGACGAGCTCGGCGACGTCGGCCGCCGCGGGCTCGAGGGAGCGGACGTCGAGCTGCAGGCGGTCGCGAAACCGCTCGACCCTCCCGAGGACGCGCACCGCATCGCCCTCGGCGAAGCGGCGGTCGAGCAGCTCGACGTCGTTCCAGACGCGCGCCTCGATACGACCGCTCGCGTCGACGAGCTCGAGGGCGAGGTACGGGCTGCCCGAGCGCGTGCGTAGACGGCGCTTGCGGGCGACGGCGTAGAGCCCTTCGACCACCCGGTCCTCGGCCAGCTGGACGATGGGCGTCGCCGCGCTCACCCGCGGGAGTGTAGGCGCGGGGACGGATGGTAACGTGCCGCGCGATGGGCCTCGTGAAGCCGTTTCGCGCCCTGCGCTACGACGTGGGGACGGCGGGGCCGCTCGACGATCTCGTCTCACCGCCGCACGACGTCGTGACGCCCGCGCTCGAGCAACGCCTCCTCGCGGCGAGCCCGTTCAACGCCGTCCGGCTCGTCCACCCGGCCGACCCCGAGGAGGCCGGGCACGCGCTCGCCGAGTGGAGGCGCGGCGGTGTCCTCGTCCGCGAGGAGCGGCCGGCGGTCTGGCTCCTCGAAGACTCCTTCACCGGCTGCGATGGACACCCGCGTACCAGGCGCGGCATCGCGGCGCGCGTGCTCCTGCGCCGCTACGAGGACGGCGTCGTGCTCCCGCACGAGCGGACGTTCCCCCGCCAGAAGGACGCGCGCCTGCGCCTCCTCCGCGCGACGCGGACGAAGCTCTCGCCGGTGTTCCTCCTCCACGAGGGCGACGCGCCGGCGCCCGCCGGCGCGCCGACGCTGGAGGCCGAGCTCGCGGGCGTGCGGAGCCGCCTCTGGCGCGTCGACGAGCCGGACGCTATCGGAGAGGTCCTCGCCGGGATCCGCGGCCCCCTGCTCGTCGCGGACGGTCACCACCGCTACGAGACCGCCCTCCGCTTCCACGAGGAGGAGGGGAGCGAGGAGACGGCCCACGTCCTCGCCGTCCTCGTGGCGACGCGCGACCCGGGGCTGGAGATCCTGCCCACGCACCGCGTGACGACCGGCTCGGTGCCCGAGCTGGACGGCGGCCTGCGCCTGACGGAGCTCGGAGGGGCCGAGGAGGCGCTCGCCGCGCTCGGCGCGGTGCCGCGCGACCGCGCCGCGTTCGTCCTCGTGGCGGCCGGGCGGGCGACGCTGGCCGAGGCAGACGCGCCCGGACCAGACACGGCCGTCGTCGACCGCCTTCCGCTCGAGGGCGTCTCCTTCACGGCGAGCGCAGAGGAGGCCGCCCGGGCGGTGTCCGCCGGCGAGGCAACCGCGGCCTTCCTCGTCCGTCCGCCGACGGTTCGCGAGGTGGAGGCCGTCGCGCTGAGCGGCGGGCGGATGCCCCCCAAGAGCACGTACTTCCACCCGAAGCTCACGAGCGGGCTCCTCTTCGCGCCCTTCGACGAGTGACGGACTGGCTCGGCGTCTGCCGCGAGGCGACCGAGGCGGTCCGGGGCGTCCTCGCCGAGCTGCCGACGCGCCACGAGCGGGAGCCCGGGGTGGGCGCCGGCGAGGGCGGCGACGAGACGACCGCCGTGGACGCCGCGGCGGAGGCGGCCGTCGTCGCGAGGCTCGAGGCCGTGCACGCGGAGGGCGTCGAGTTCACGCTCGTCTCCGAGGAGCTCGGCGAGCGCGTCTTCGGAGAGCCGCGCGGCGGCCCCCGCGTCGTTCTCGACCCGATCGACGGAAGCCTGAACGCCAAGCGCGGGATCCCCTTCTTCTCCGTGTCGATCGCGGTCGCGTCCGGGGCGGCGATGGGCGACGTCGAGCTCGGCTACGTCTACGACTTCGGGAGCGGCGAGGAGTGGGTCGCCCGCCGGGGCGGGGGCGCGTTCCTCGACGGCGAGGCGCTCGCGGGCCCCGGTCCCAAGGAGCGCGTCGAGATCCTCTCGTTCGAGGCGACGCGGACGGATCTCGTCGCGGACCGCGTCGCCGCCATGGTCGGTCTCGCCTACCGAACGCGGATCATGGGCTCGCTCGCCCTCTCGCTCTGCCACCTCGCGGCGGGTCGGGTGGACGCGGTCGTCTCGCTGAAGCCGGCGCGGAGCGTCGACATCGCCGCCGCTCAGCTTCTCGTCCGGGAGCGCGGGCTCGCGATCGACCTCCCCGAGGCGCCGCCGTTCGACGCCGCTCCGCTCGACGTCACGGCACGCTCGCGAGTGGTGGCGGCGGCGACGCCTGCGCTCGCCGCCGAGCTCTACGGCCGGCTCAACGCCGGCTGAGCCGCCGCTCGAGCTTCGCCTTCGTCGCGGGCCACTCGTCGTCGGTGACGGCGTACCAGGCCGAGTGGCGAACCCGGCCGCCCCACACGAGCATGTGCTTGCGGAAGACGCCTTCGAAGCGGGCGGGGAGCGCCTCCAGCGCCCCGCGGGCGCGCTCGTTCTCGGCGTCGGTCTTGAACTCCACCCGCATGCAGCCGAGCTCCTCGAAGGCGTGGCGGAGGAGGAGGTACTTCGCCTCCACGTTGACCCCCGTTCCCCAGACGCGGCGGGCGTGCCACGTGTGGCCGATCTCGAGGCCGTGGTGCTCGGGACGGAGGCTGAGGTAGCGGGAGCTTCCGACCGCCTCCCCGCTCTCGCGGAGAACAATGGCGAAGGGCGCCTCGCGGCCCGCCTCGGCGGCCTCGAGCGCCTCGGCGAGCCAGCGCTCGAAGCCGTCCCGCTCGTCGCCGGCCGTCGTCGTCCAGCGCCAGATCTCCGGGTCTCGCGCCGCGGCGAAGAGGCCCTCGGCGTGCCCGCGCGCGAGCGGCTCGAGCACGACGAGGCGGCCCTCCAGACGCTCGCCGAGGCGTTCCCACACGGCGTCATTGTCGCCCCTTCCGCGCACGTTCGGTGCAGGGCACCGGCCGTGTCCCGTGCCTGCGGTCAGGCGTCGACGATGAAGACGGGCGTGCCGACGCGGACGCGCTCGAAGAGCCACTCCGCGTCGGCGATCTGCATGCGGACGCAGCCGTGCGAGGCGGAGTAGCCGATCGAGGCGGCGTCGGGCGTCCCGTGGATGCCGACGGCGTAGACGTCGAGCCCCAGCCAGCGCGTGCCGAGCGGGTTGCCCGGGCCGGGCGGCACGGGGTCGAGGCCCTCCGCCCAGCCGGACGCCGGCGGGTACCACCACGGGTCGCGCTGCTTCGTCACGATCTCGAACGAGCCGAGAGGGGTCGGGAACGACGGCCGCCCGGTCGCGATCCCGAACGCCCTCACCCGGCGCATGCCGTCGTAGAGGACGAGCCGGTGCGACTTCCGCCGGACGACGACGACCGGCCCGACGCTCGCCCGCGTCAGCTCGGGCTCGATGCGTCGCACGGGCAGCGCGACGGGCCCGCGCGCGTGGAGCTCGAGCGCCTGGGCGATTCTCCGGACCGCGTCCTTCCGGCGGACGCGGACGCCGGTCTGCGACTTGCTGACGACTGGACGGGCGCCGCGCAGCCGGACCTCGGCATCGCGCACGGGGCGGTCGAGGCTCGCGGCGATCGCGGCCGCCCAGCGGCGGACGGCGCCGCGGCTGTACGTGATCCTGAGCGGGACGTTCCTCCCGGTCGGGGCGACGACGGCCGCCCGCACCGCCGCCGCGACGTCGGCGCGCGCGCCGAGCTCGGCCGGAGCGCGTTGCCAGGAGCGCCCGTCGTAGCCGAGGACGAGCGGGCGGGAGAACGCCTCCGCCACGACGGCGCGCGCCTGCGCCGGCGTGAGGCCGTCGACGGGCGTCCCGGCCACGGTCACGCCGGGGGCGGCGACGGCGGGGCCGGGTGGGGCGCCGGCGGGCGCTCCGGCTGCTGCGACGACGAGGCCGACGGCGACGAGAGCGAGGACGGCGGCGGCCCGCCGTCCTCGCTTGGCGCTGTGGTAGCGCCGGTAACTCATTGGCTCCTCCGGAGCGACTCGGCGACGCGCACGAGGTCGCCGCGGCCGAGGTCGCCCGCGACCGTGACGACGAGCTCGTCCGTCAGCGCCCAGAGGTGCGGAACGTTCCGCGGCACGATGAGAAGCTTCGCTTCGACGTCGGCCAGCGCTCCCCTCCCGAGGGTCACGCGCTCGGGCTCGTCCCGGAACCCCTCGCCGGTCGCAAGCGGGTCGTCCCAGACGTCCGCCGAGCCCGTGACGTGCCGCAGGCGCGTCGTCACGACGATCTGGTCGAAGCCGCGCCGGTACGAGAGGGAGACGACGTCCGTCGACGGCGGGTTGCCGGCCTCGGGACCCGTGGGAAAGCCCGCGCCCGGGTGCGCGGCGACCTCGGCGAGCTCGTATCCCTCGGGCACGAACGCGGGGACGAGCGGCGCGTAGCCGACGACGTCGGCGACGCGCTCGAGCGGAACCCGGCGGAAGCCGTCGTCGGACCGCATGACCTCGGCTCCCGGCGGGAACTCCAGCGTGAACGTGCCCGACGGCAGGTCGCGGTCGACCTCGAGGTTCTCGATGCGGAGCTCGGCGATCGCCGCGCCGCCCTTGCTCTCGACGATCCGCACCGGAATGCGCGTCTCCTTGTCGACCCAGACGGCGAAGCGGTCGCCGGAGAGGTCGGGGACGATCGCGTTCGGCGTCGCCGGGACGTCGAGCCGCCAGGCTGCCCTCCCTTCGTACGTGACGTGGCGCAGGCGCGGGTCGTCGGCCGCGAGGAACGCGATCACGAACGCGCCGAAGTCCGTCTGGAGGAGCGAGCTCGTCGGATTCGCGTCGGGCGGGCCGGGTGCGATGCCTCTGCGCACCGCTGCGAAGAGCGTGTCGCCGCGCATGCTCGCGCTCGGGTTGAGCGAGCGCTGGAGGCCCTTCGACGCGTCGTAGGCGACGTTCTCCTCGAGCGTGAGCCCGGTGAGGCGGAAGTCGCCGCCCGCGGTCAGCACGAAGCGCCAGCGCTGCGGCTCCTCCCAGCCGTGGGCGCTCTCGTAGCTCGGGCCGCGGACGACGAGCTCGCCGCTCAGGTTCTCCGCCTCGGCGAGCGCTTCTCGGACCCGCCGCTGGATCTCGGCCGCCGTGGCGGGCTCGACGCCGATTCC
>DATAAQ010000204.1:0-2958 GCA_036260055.1 Gaiellaceae bacterium
CGCCGAGGCCGCGCACGGGACGGCGCCTGCGCTCCAGGGGAAGAACGTCGCCAACCCGATGGCGATGATCCTCGCGAGCGCGGCGCTCCTCTCCCACATCGACGACGCGGCCGCCCGAGCTGCGGGCCGCGCGATCCGCGAGGCGTCCCTCGAGGCGGTCTCGGCGGGCACGCGCACGGCCGACCTCGGCGGGCACGCTTCGACGAGCGAGTTCACGGACGACGTCATCGAGCGAGTCCGCGCGAAGCTCGAGGTCTGGGCGACGCTCGGCGAGTGAGCGCGCTCGGCGCGTACCTGCGCAGCCTCGACCCCAGGCTCCCGCGCTCCGTCTGGATGCTGAACGGGGGCGGGCTCGCGAACGCCTTCGGGAACGGCATCACCTTCCCCTACCTCGTCATCTACCTCCACAACGTGCGCGGGTTCTCGCTCGCGACCGCGGGGCTCATCCTCGCCTCCGGAAGCGTCGTCGGCCTCACGCTCGGCCCGTTCGTCGGCGTGCTCGTCGACCGGCTCGGAGGCCGTCTGACGCTCGGTGCGGCGCTCGCGGTCATGGCCGTCGGCGTCGGGCTCTTCCCGCTCGTGCGCGAGCCGTGGCACGCGTTCGTGCTCTACGGGCTCGTCGGCGCGGGAAACGGGGGCTTCTGGCCCAGCCAGTCGGCCCTCCTCGCGGGGCTGACGCCGCAGCCGCGCCGGCACGGGGCCTATGCGCTCCAGCGCGTCACGCGGAACTTCGGCATCGGCTTCGGCGGGGTCGTCGGGGGCTTCATCGCCACGACCGGCGACCCGACGAGCTTCACAGTCCTCTTCGCCGTCGACGCGGTCACGTTCCTCCTCTTCATCGCGGTCCTCCCGCTCGTGCCGGAGCCGGCGCTCCCGGACGCCGACCCGGAGGCCCGGCCCGGCCGCTATCTCGACGTGCTCCGCCACCGCGTCTTCGTCGGGCTCGTCGCGCTGAACGTCGTCTTCGTCGCTTCCGGGTACGCGGTGTTCGAGCTCCTGCCGGTGTTCGCGAAGAACGAAGCAGGCGTCAGCGAGCGCGCGATCGGCTTCATCTTCCTCGTCAACACGCTCGCGATCGTGCTCGGGCAGCTGCCGGTCGCGAAGCTCCTCGAGGGACGGCGGCGCATGGCCGCGCTCGCCGCGATGACGGTGCTCTGGGCGGGCGCGTGGCTTCTCGTCCTCGCCGGCGGCCTCTGGCTCCACGCCCTCGCGGCGGCGCTCCTCTTCGGGATCGCCGCGATCGTCTTCGGCCTCGGCGAGTGCTTCCAGGGACCGACCCAGGGCGCGCTCGTGGCCGACCTCGCCCCCGCCCGTCTCCGCGGCCGCTACATGGCCGTGTCGGCGATCTCCTGGGACGTCGGCTTCGTGCTCGGGCCCGCGATCGGCGGCTTCGTCCTCGCCGTCGAGCCGCTCGCCCTCTGGCCGCTTGCCGCCGTCGGCTGCCTGGCCGCAGGAGTGCTCTCGCTCGCGCTCGAGCGCTCGCTGCCGCGCGACCTCCGCCTCACCCCCGCCTGAGCGCACGCTCGACGGCCACGCGGCCGTCGGCGAGCACCGGCTCCCCGTGCGAGACGAGCACGAGCTCGACCGGAAGGTCGAGCAGCGGACGGAGCGCCCCGCGGAGCCCGTCCGTCGCCAGGCCGCTCGCGAGGTAGCGGAGCCACGAGGGCGGGCAGAGACGGAGCCCGCCCGCGGCGCCGCCGAGCAGGCGGTCCCCCGGCACGAGCGCTCGGTGCTCGGGGAGCCAGACCATAGTCTCCCCCGCTCCAGGAATCACGATCGTCTCGACGCCGCCGGGCAGAGCGGCGCGGGCGCGCGACGTGGAGGCGCCGTAGCGCGCGACGACCTCGTCGCGGCTGCGCCGGTGCCAGCGGACCGTCGTCAGGACGACGACCCGGCGGCCGTGACGGCGAACGCGCTCGTCCAGCACCGGCCAGAGGTCGTCGGGAACGAGCGGGTCGACGAAGAGGAACGCGTCGGGGCCCTCGTAGGCGACGGAGCCGACCTCCTCGGGCCAGTCGGCCGGGCTCTCCGGCTCGCCGGGCTCCCAGTCGGGGTGCGGAGCAGTCCAGCGCAGGAGGCCCGGCCGGAGCTCCCGGATCGGCGTCGGCACGCTCTACGGGCGAAGCCGGTAGAGGCGGAAGAAGTCGTGCTCCACGGGGAGCACCTCGAGGCCGGAGAAGCCCGCCTCACGCGCGTACCGGCGGAGCGTGTCCGTGCGCATGACGGTGCCCGTGGCCGCCGAGGGCGTCTCGGACATGCCGACCGGAAGGCAGCAGAGGACGCTGTACGTGTACATGAGCCGCTCGACCTCGTCCCCGGGCGCCCGGAAGGCGTCCGCCACCTTCTCGTCCACGACGAGGACGGCCCCTCCGTCCCGGGCGAGGCCTCGCACGGCCGCCAGGGCCTCGACCGGCCGCGGCATGTCGTGCACCGCCTCGAAGACGGTCACGAGGTCGTAGCGGCCGGCGAGCTCCGGATCGCCGGCGTCGCGGGCGTGAAAGCTCACCCGATCGGAGACGCCGGCCGCCTCGGCGTTCGCGCGCGCGAGCTCGACGGAGGCCTCGTCCAGGTCGTATCCGTCCACCGTCACCTGGGGATACGCGCGTGCGAGCGCGATGCTCGACCAGCCCGCCCCGCAGGCGACGTCCGCGACGGCTGCAGGCGGCCGGGCTCGCAGCCGCTCGTCCACATCCGCCATCGCCGGCAGCCACTCGCTCGCGAGGAGGTGGGCGAACTGCGGCCGGTTCGCGGCCGCCTGCGCCTCGCGGCCGTCGGCGCCGTACGCCGTCCACGGGACGCCGCCGCCGGTTCGGAACGCCTCCTCGACGGCGGGCAGCGTGGAGGCGAACGCGAGCGCGAAGCGCGCCATCGGGACGGCGTAGGAGAGGCTCTCGGGGTCGAGGAGCGCCTCGGCGTGGCCAGGCGGGATCCGGTAGCGGCGCTCGTCCGGCGCCGCGG
>DATAAQ010000205.1:0-9725 GCA_036260055.1 Gaiellaceae bacterium
GTGGCCTCGGCGTTGTTCTCGTACACCGCCTCCTCGTCCTCGGCGTCCCAGTCGAGCCAGATCGCGGCGACGAGGAGCAGGTCGTCCACCTCGGCCGCCGGCACGATCCCCTCGCCGACTGCGCGGAGGACGCCGCGGGCGACGCCCGCCTGGGCCGCGCCCCAGGTGAGCGCGGCATGGCGGTCGCCGCGGATGTCCGCTTTGTTCACGAAGAGGGTAGCCGGCTTCACGGGCATGTTCGGCCGCTGGACGACGACGAAGGGCACGTGCCCTTGGCGCGGCGTGGCGAGTGCGGTCGCCCACGCGATCTCGACCGGCCCGCCCTTGCGGCCGAGGACGGTGTTCACGTGCGCCGCGTTCGGCCCCGCTCCAGCGAAGCTCTCGCCGATCTGCGTCGAGGCGGAGATGGTCAAAAATTGACCACCGCCCGGGCGACCTCGCCTGCGTTCATCGCCGCGAAGGCCTCGTTCACGTCGTCGAGGCCGTAGGTGCGCGTGACGAGCCGGTCGAGCGGCAGCCGGCCCTCCATGAAGAGGTCGAGGACGAGCGGCATGTCGATCTGCGGCCGGCAGGAGCCGTAGAAGCTGCCGGTGACGACCTTCTCCTCGCGCGGGAGGCTCGGCCCCGGAAGGTCGGCCGTCGCGTCGAGCGGCGGGATCCCGACCGCGACGACCGTGCCGCCGCGACGGACGGCGTCGTAGGCCTGCGCGACGATTCCGGGCGCGCCCGCCGCGTCGACGGCGACGTCGGCGCCCCGCCCTTCCGTCAGCTCGCGCACGACCTCGGCCGCGGCCGCCGGCTCCACGGCGTGGGTCGCCCCGAGCTCGAGCGCCGTCTCCCGCTTGAAGGCGACCGGGTCGGCCGCCACGACGCTCCGCGCGCCCGCGAAGCGGGCGCCGAGGATCGCGGAGAGGCCGACGCCGCCGGCCCCGAAGACGAGGACGGCGCTCCCCGGCCGGACGCGCGCGCGGTTCACGACCGCGCCGAACCCCGTCATGACCGCGCAGCCGACCAGCGCGGCGACGTCGAGGGGCGCGTCGGCGCGGATCCGGACGCAGCATCCCTCGGGGACGACGCAGCGCTCGGCGAACGCCGAGAGGTAGGAGTAGTGGTAGAGCGGCTCGCCGTCCTGCGAGAGCCGCAGCGCGCCGCCGGGAAGGGTCCCCCGGAACATGTCGGCCATGGCGACGTCGCAGAGGACGGGACGTCCCTCGGCGCAGTAGAAGCAGCGCCCGCACGCGGGGAGCCAGGAGAGGACGACGTGGTCGCCCTCGGCGAGCGACTCGACGCCCTCGCCGACCTCCTCGACCACGCCGGCGCCCTCGTGCCCGAGCACCGCCGGAAGGGGATTGGGCGTGGCACCCGAGACGACGTTCCAGTCGCTGTGGCAGACGCCGCTCGCCGCCAGGCGAACGGCCACCTCGCCCGCTCCCGGAGGCGCGAGCTCGACCTCCTCGACGGCGAGGGGCTCGCCGACCGCTCTCAGGACCGCCGCGCGCACGACGCGATTCTACGAGCGCGGCCGCGGTAGGCTCGCGCCGTGCGAACGAAGGCGGCCGTCCTCTGGAAGCCGGGCACGCCCGTGGAGATCCTCGACGTCGAGCTCGCGCCGCCGCGGGAGAGGGAGGTGCTCGTCCGGATCGCCGCCTGCGGCGTCTGCGCGAGCGACCTCCACGTCGTCGACGGCGACCTGCCCGAGCCCCTGCCCCTCGTCCTGGGGCACGAGGCGTCCGGCGTGGTGGTCGAGACGGGACCCGGGGTCGACAGCCTCCGGAGCGGGGACCACGTCGTGCTCGCCCTCGTCCCCTCGTGCGGCGACTGCGCGCCCTGCCGCGCGGGGCGGCCGACGTTCTGCGACCTCTTCGGCCGGTGCGCCTCCGAGGGCGTCCTCGCCGACGGGACGAGCCGGCTCAGCGTCGAGGGGACGACGCTGCACCACTTCAACTCCGTCTCGTCGTTCGCCGAGCACGCGGTCGTGCCGGCGTCGGCCGCGGTGCCCGTCCGCCGCGACGTCCCGCTCGACGCGGCGGCATTGGTCGGCTGCGCCCTCATCACGGGCTTCGGGGCGGTCGTGAACACCGCCGGGGTGGAGGCGGGCGCCGCCGTCGCGGTCTGGGGGTGCGGCGGCGTCGGCCTGAGCGTCGTCCAGGCGGCCCGGCTCGCCGGCGCCGAGCGGATCGTCGCCGTCGACACGCGCCCGGACAAGCTCGACCTCGCCGGCCGGCTGGGGGCCACGGACCTCGTCGCGCCCGACGCGGCCGGCACGGCGGCGGCCGTCCGCGAGCTCGTTCCCGGCGGCGTCGACTACGCGTTCGAGGCCATCGGCCGCGAGGCGACGATCAACGAGGCGTGGGAGGCCGTCCGCTCGGGAGGAACGGTGGTCGTCGTCGGCCTCATGCCCAAGGGCTCGAAGCTCACGATCGACCCGTGGGGCTTCATCAACGAGAAGAGCCTGAGGGGGTGCTTCCTCGGTACGGCGCGCATCGAGCGGGACATTCCGCGCATCGTCGACCTCGTCCACGAGGGCGAGCTCGAGCTCGAGGCGCTCGTCAGCCGCCGGATCCGCCTGGACGAGCTCCCCGAAGCGCTCGACCGGCTGCGCGCCGGCGACGCCGTCCGTCAGCTCGTCGTCTTCGACTGAGGCGCCGGCGGCGCCGCCTGCAGGCGCCGCAGCTCCCCGAGCGGGATGTGACAGCGGAGGAGGTGGCCGGGCTCCACCTCGGCGAGCGGCGGCTCCTCGCGCTCGCAGATCTCCCCCCACTTCCGCGGGCAGCGGGTGTGGAAGACGCAGCCCGCGGGCGGCTCGGCCGCGCTGGGAATCTCGCCCGCGAGCCGGATGCGCGGCCGCTCCTCGCCTTCGAGCGTCGGAACCGCGGAGAGAAGCGCCTCCGTGTAGGGGTGGTGGGGCGGCGCGAACACCGTCTCGGCGCTGCCGAGCTCCATCAGCCGCCCGAGGTAGAGCACTGCGATGCGGTCGGAGAGGTAGCGGACGACCCCGAGGTCGTGTGAGATGAAGAGGTACGTGACACCCTTCTCCGCCTGCAGCTCGACGAGGAGGTTCAGGATCGCCGCCTGGACGGAGACGTCGAGCGCCGACGTCGGCTCGTCGCAGACGACGACCCGCGGGTCGCCCGCGAACGCGCGCGCGATCGCGACCCGCTGCTTCAGGCCTCCCGAGAGCTGGCTCGGGCGGGCGCCGACGAGGCGGTCGTCGAAGCGGACCGCGTGGAGGAGGTCGCGCATCCGCGCCTCGCGCCGCTCGCCCGAGAGGCCGACGAGCTTCGTCAGGGCACGCCCCACGATGCGCCGCACCGAGAACCGCCGGTTGAGCGCCGCGTCGGGGTTCTGGAAGACGATCTGGATCGCGCGCACGTCCTCCGTCCCCCGCCCGGCGAGGGTGGGGGCGAGGGGCTCGCCGTCGAGCTCGATCCGGCCGCCCTCGTCGGGCGCGGTCAGGCCGAGGACGACGCGCGCGAGCGTCGACTTGCCGCTCCCCGACTCACCCACGAGGCCGAGCGTCTCGCCGGGGCGGAGCCCGAGGTCGACCTCGGCGAGCGCGCGGACGTGGTGGCCGTCCTGGCGGAACGTCTTGCTCGCGTTCTCCACGCGAAGGACCGCCTCCCCGTTCGCGCGCGCCGCCCCGGCTCCCGCCGGCGTCACGGCGGTGTACGGGACCTCGTGCGCCTGCGGCCAGAAGTGGCAGCGGCTCCAGCGCCCCTCGCTGACCGGGTAGAGCGGGGGCTCCTCCGCCCGGCAGACCTCCTGCGCGAGCCCGCAGCGCTCGGTGAAGACGCAGCCGCGGAGGTCGGCCCCGGGGCTCGGGAGGAAGCCGGGGATCGTGTCGAGCGGCCGCTCGCCCTTCCGGACGCCGCCGCGCGGGATGCAGCGGAGGAGACCCACGCTGTAGGGGTGGCGCGGGTCGCGGAAGACCTCGTCCGCCGGCCCCTCCTCGACGAGCCGCCCCGCGTAGAGCACGCCGACGCGATCGCACATCCTGCGGATGACGGCGAGGTTGTGGCTGATGAAGAGCACGCTCGTCTCGAACTCGCGCCGCAGCGAGGCTACGAGGTCGAGGACCTCCGCCTCGACGGTCGCGTCGAGCCCGGTCGTGGGCTCGTCGAGGATGAGGAGCGTCGGGTCCGAGGCGAGCGCCATGGCGATGACGACGCGCTGCTGCATCCCGCCCGACAGCTGGTGCGGGTAGCGGCGCATGACGCGGCCTGCGTCGGCGATCTGCACCTTCGCGAGCATCTCGCGCGTCCGCTCCCGCGCCTGCGCGCGCGACGCCCCGGCGATCTCGAAGACCTCCGCCACCTGGTCGCCGACCCGGATGGAGGGGTTGAGAGCGGCGCCCGGGTTCTGGTAGACCATCGAGACGGTCCGGGCGCGGTGGCGGCGGACGTCCGCCTCGCTCATGGCGAGGAGGTCCGCTCCGCCGACGCGGATCTCGCCGCTCGTCACGCGGCCGTTGCGCGGGAGGTAGCGCATGACCGCGAACGCCGCGGTCGACTTGCCGCAGCCCGACTCGCCTACGAGGCCGAACGACTCCCCCTGCGCGATCGAGAGTGAGACGCCGCGCAGCACCTGTCGCCACGCCCCGCGGACGCGGTACGCGACGCAGAGGTCGTCGAGCTCGAGGGCGGGGGCGGTGGCGGCGGCTGTCGCGGCGAGGCTCATCGCTCGAGCGCGTGCGTGAGGCCGTCTGCGACGAGGTTGACGCCGATCACGAGCGTCGCGATCGCGGCGGCGGGAAAGACGGTCGGCCACCAGTCTCCCCCGTTCAGGAACTGGTAGTGGTCGAAGACCTGGACGCCCCAGTCGGGGGCGGGAGGCTGGATGCCGACCCCGAGGAACGAGAGCGTCGCGATCGCGAAGATCGCGTACCCGAGGCGGACCGTGAACTCGACGAGGACGGGCGCGAGGACGTTGGGGAGGATCTCCCCGAACATGATGTAGGGGGCCCGCTCGTTTCGGAGACGGGCCGCCTCGACGTACTCGAGCTCGCGCTCGGCGAGGACGGCCGCGCGCACGGTACGGGCGATGATCGGCGTGAAGACGACGCCGATGACGAGGATGACGGTCAGCTTGGACGGCGTCACGGCGACGAGCACGAGCAGGCCGAGGACGACGACGGGAACGGCGAGGAACGCGTCCACGACCCGGGAGACGATGTCGTCCACGAGGCCGCGCAGGTAGCCGGTGGCGAGTCCGATCGCCGTCCCGAGGACAGTGCCGAGCACCGTGGCGCCGAGCGAGACGACCATGATGTCGCGCGCTCCCGCGAGCACCCGCGAGAAGACGTCTCGCCCGGTCCGGTCGGTTCCGAACCAGTGCTCCGCGGAGGGCGGCTCGAGCTTGGCGAGGATGTCGGTCTCGAAGGGGCTGTAGGGCGCCACGGCCCGTCCGAAGGCGGCGCAGAAGACCCAGAAGCCGACGATGATGGCGCCGGCGATGAACGTCTTCGAGCGCAGGACGAGGCGGATCTGCTCGCGCCTGGCGACGCGCGCCTCGTCGCGGGGCGGGGCGACCGGCGTGATCGCCAGCGGGTCCTGCGTGACCGTCACTGCGCCGCTCCCAGGCGGATCCGCGGGTTGAGGAGCGAGTAGAGGACGTCGGCGAGGAGCGTGGCGACGACGTAGATGACGCCGACGACGAGCACGGCGCTCTCGAGGAGAGGCAGGTCCTTGCTCTGGACGCCCCGGATCATGAGCAGGCCGACGCCCTGGTAGTTGAAGATGAGCTCGATCGCGACGAGCCCGCCGATCAGGTAGCCCGTCTGCGTGGCGACGACCGCGATCGTGGGCAGGAGCGCGTTCCGAAGGACGTGCCGGCGGATCACCGTTCGCTGGGGGAGGCCCTTGAGGACGGCGGTCCGCGTGTAGTCGGCGTCGAGCGCCTCGATCGTCCCCGCCCGCGCCATCCGCGAGATGTAGCCGAAGAGCACGAAGACGAGGCAGAGGGCGGGGAGGAGGAGGTACTCGACTTGCGTCAGGAGCCCCGACCCCCGCGGCGCCTGCGCGGTGACGGGCAGGACGTCGAGCCAGAGCGCGAAGACGAGGATGACGAGTACCGCCCAGACGAACTCGGGGATCGCGGTCGCGGACAGCCCGCCCGTCGAGAGCACCCGGTCGCGCAGGCGCCCCTCCTTGAGCGCCGCGGCGACGCCGCCCAGGATCCCGAGGGGGACGACGAGGAGGAACGCGAGCCCCGCGAGCTTCGCCGAGTTCTCGAGGCCGCCCGCCAGCATCTCGGAGACGGGTCTCCGGGTCCGGTACGACTCGCCCAGGTCGCCGGTCACGACGCCGGAGATCCAGTCCGCGTACTGGACGAAGGCGTTGCGGTTGGTGCCGAGCTCCTCGTTGAGGGCGTCGACGGCCCGCTGGTCGGCGGTGTTCCCGAGGATCCGTCTCGCCACGTCGCCGGGGAGCACCTCGGCGACGGCGAAGATGATCAGGCTCAGGAGCCAGAGCGTGACGAGGGCGAGGGCGACTCGCTTGACGAGGAACCGTGCGATCGCGACCTCCGGGGCCCGGTCAGCTCGTGAAGCCGGCCTGGCTCACGTCCACGTGGCCCATCCCCGTCACCTCGATGCCCGCCACGTTCTGCGTCGTGGCACCCAGGTGGAAGTAGAAGTACGGGAAGATGATCGGCGTCTCCTCGAGCAGGAGCTCCTGGATCTGGCGGGCTGCCGCCCGCTGCGCGTCGAGGTCGAGCGCGGCCGCGTAGTCGGCGACGAGCCGGTCGTACGTCGGATTCTTGAAGTGGGCCGAGTTCCACGGCCCCTTGCTCGTGAGGGGCGCCGTCAGGAGCACGTTCGGGACGCCGCGGTGCCCGTAGTCCGTGATCCCGAAGGTGGAGTCGAGCCAGGGCGACTTGCCGTAGACGGCGTCGCCGTAGTAGGTGCCGGGATCGGTGATGTTGAGCCTGACGGTGATGCCGACCTGCTGAGCGGCGTCCTGCACGAGCGCCGCGAGGTCGGGGATCTCGAAGCCGTCCCACGTGCGGAGCTCGACCTCGAACCCCTCCCGGCCGGCTTCGGCGAGCAGCGCGCGGGCCTGCTCGACGTCCTGCTCGCGCTGCTCCACGCTCGTGTCCGTGGAGGGGAAGACGGGCGCGAAGGGGCTGTCGTTGCCGAGGTCGGCGCGACCCTCCCAGAGGCCGTCGACGAGCGCCTGCCGGTCGAGGAGGAGCGCCATGGCCTGGCGTACGCGCCTGTCGTCGAACGGCTCCCGATCCGTCCGCATGTGGATCTGCCGGTGCTGCGAGGCGCGGATCTCGAGGATCATGAGGTTCGGGTCCTCGAGGAGCGCCCCGCCGCCGGCGACGGAGAAGTTGGAGACGGCGTCGATCTCGCCTCCCTGGAGCGCGAGCACGCGCGCCTGCTCCTCGGCGTAGAACTTGATCTCGTTCGTGTCCGGGAGCGGCTGCCGCGACTGGTCCCAGTAGTTCGGGTTCTTCCTGTAGGTGACGCCGACGTCCGGGGTGTAGGTGTCCAGGATCCAGGGGCCGGTTCCGAGGAAGTCCTGCGTCCACCGGCTCGTGTCGTAGTCGGCCGGGAGGATGATCGCGTTGTAGTTGTCCGAGCTGACGAGGTACGGGAAGTTCCCGTTCGGCGCGTCGAGCGTGAACTCGACGGTCGTGTCGTCCACGGCCCGGACGTTCCCCGGCGAGAGGACGCCGCCGAAGACCGAGAGCGCGTTCGAGCCGACGTCGGGGTCGGCGAGCCGGTTCATCGTCGCGGCCACGTCCTCGGTCGTCAGGGGGCGGTCGTCGTGGAACGTGACGCCGGAGCGGATGGTGAACGTCCAGACGGAGCCGTCCTCGTTCGGCGTCCATTCCTCCGCCAGGCGCGGCTGGAGCATCAGCTCCTCGTCCGACCACGTGAGGTACTCGCCGGACTGGCCGAGGACCGCGAGGCCGCCCTCGTCGGCGACGGTGTTCGGGTCGAGGTCGCCGGCCGGCGCGATGATGCCCGTGCGGAGCGCTCCGCCGCCCTGCGGGCGGGCGGTCGTCTCGCCGGCGCCGGTGCCGGTCGCGGCGCCGTCCCCGTCGTCGTCGCCTCCGCACGCGGCGGCGAGGAACGAGAGCGTGGGGAGGGAGAGTCCGATCACCGTCCCGCGCCGGACGAAGTCCCGCCGCGTGATCTTGCCCGCCGCGTACTCGTCGACCAGGTGGTTCTCGAGCTCGCTCGAGCCCTTGCGGATCTCGTCGACGCGTCGCTGCGTCTCGCCCATCTCACGCTCCTCTCGTTCGCATCGCCCGGTTATCGCACGGTTTCCCGGTCGCAGTCAACCACCCTCGTAGACGCTCGCCGGGCCGAAGAGTTCGCGGCTCAGAGGCGCGCGGCGTAACCGACGTTGTGCTCCTTCAGGCTCGGGTCGCTTCCGAAGTAGGCGTGCTTCGACATGTCGGGCGAGTAGCGGCTGGCCGGCGGCTTCCGTCCCAGGGCCTCCGCGAGCGCTCGGATGTAGTGCGGCGCGTTGCCGCAGCAGACCCCGAGGTAGCGGACGCCGGCGCGGTCGGCCTCGCGGGCGAAGTCGGCGATCTCGTAGCGGTTGCACTGGAGCGGGTCGAGCGCGATGGGGAACGGCATGCCGTCGAACTCCGGGTCGCGCAGCGACTGGAACGTCGGCTCGGCCTCCGTCGTGCGGTAGGGGACGGGGAGGGCGGCGACGTGGCAGGAGACGCGCTCCCGGATCGAGCCGAGGAAGGGCAGCATGGTGCGCGGACCGCGGATGCAGTTCAGCCCGACGACGTCCGCGCCGGCTTCCTCGAGGAGGGCGCACGCCTCCGCGGGCGTCAGCCCCTCGCGCGTGAGCGGCTCCCGGTGGATGCACATCGTCACGACCGCGGGCAGCCCCGCGGCCTTGATCGTCTCGGCCGCCATCCGGGCCTCCTCGGCGTAGGAGAAGGTCTCGGCGATGACGAAGTCGACGCCCGCCTCGGCCGCCCAGGCGACCTGCTCCTCGAACATGGCGCGCACGTCGGACCGGGATGCTGCGTCGTCCGGGTCGAAGACGTTCGTGTTGCAGATGTCGCCCGCAAGGAGGGCGCCGGTCTCGTCCGCGACGGCCTTGGCGAGGGCGAGCGCCTCGCGGTTGAGCTCCTCGAGCAGGTGCTCCTTCCCGACGATCCGCATCTTCTCCCGGTGCCCGTAGTACGTGAACGCCTCGACGACGTCGGAGCCCGCGTGGACGAACTCGCGGTGGAGCTGCGTGACGACCTCGGGATGGTCGAGCACCGCCTCGGGCACGAACGGCCCCGCCTGGACGTACCCGCGCCGCTCGAGCTCGAAGAGGTAGCCCTCCGCGCAGACGACGTGGCCCCGCTCGAGCCGCTCCAGCAGTCCCTCGCCCGCCATGGCCGCCGAGTCTACCGTCCGCGCAAGCCACGTCCGGGGTCAGACCCCGTCGTGTCCCGGCCGGGCATGCCGAACGCAGCCGGCTGTCCCCGGCCTTCCGCGCCGCGGCCGCCGCGCGCGACCGCTGCAGGAGAGGCGCCCGCTGACCACCGGCCGGGGCGACAGGCCCCTCGGAGCCGTGTCCGGGGTCAGACCCCGTCGTGTCCGGGGCGGCCGTGGCGCGAGCCGGCCTCGGCCACGTCCGGAGCGGCCACGTCGGGGTCAGACCCCGACGTGGCCGAGAGGGCGCCGTCGCGGACGAGGTCGCGGACGGGCTCGAGGTCGGCGGGGAGCGGGTCGCCCTCGGCCATGAACGGCACGCGCT
>DATAAQ010000206.1:0-6668 GCA_036260055.1 Gaiellaceae bacterium
CTCGTGGAGGTGGACGGCGTCCGCTTCTACTCGCTCGAAGGGGAGAAGACCCTCCGCCTCACCTACCGCACCGGCTCGGGCGAGTACTGGGGCATCCAGCAGACGCCGTGGACCGAGGCGCCCGTCCTCAACGGCGAGACGCTCACGAGGACGATCAGGGGCCGCGAGTACAGGCTCTACCTCAGCGGTCCGAAGCTGCACATGGTCGCCTTCGAGGAGAACGGCGCGGCGTACTGGGTCGTCAACACGCTCCTGAACCGCCTCTCCAACGAGACGATGCTCGCGATCGCCAGGGGACTCGAGCCCGTCGGCAGGCGCTAGCAAACTACACTCGGGGCCAATGAGCCGCATCGGGATCTTCGGCGCCGGCTACGTCGGCCTGGTCACCGGGGCTTGCTTCGCCGAGCTGGGCCACGCCGTCACGGTCCGGGACGTCGTCCGCGAGCGGATCGAGGCGCTTCGCCGCGGCGAGGTCCCGATCTACGAGCCGGGCCTCGAGGAGCTGCTCGCGCGAAACCGCGAGCGTCTCTCCTTCACGCTCGACGTCCGCGAGGCGGTGCACGACGCGGACGTGCTCTACGTCTGCGTCGGCACGCCCCCCACGTACTCCGGCGACGCCGACCTGTCGGCGGTCTGGACGGTCATCGACGAGCTCCAGGGGGCGGCCGCCGGCTCCCGTGCCGTCGTCGTCATGAAGAGCACCGTCCCGGTCGGGACGGGGGAGAAGGTGCGCGCCGCCCTCGACGCGCGCCGCCTCGACCACGTCGGCTACGCCTCGAATCCAGAGTTCACGGCGGAGGGCACCGCGGTGCGGGACTTCATGCACCCGGACCGAATCGTCGTCGGCGCGTTCGACGCGGCCGACGCAGACGTCGTCGCCGGCCTGCACGAGGGAATCGACGCGCCCGTCGTCCGCATGGACGTCCGCTCGGCGGAGATGGTCAAGCTCGCCTCGAACGCTTTCCTCATGACGCGCATCAGCTTCATCAACGAGATCGCCAACGTCTGCGAGGCGACGGGCGCCGACGTCGTGAGGGTCGCCGAGGCGGTCGGCCTCGACCACCGGCTCGGGCCCCACTTCCTGCGCGCGGGGATCGGGTACGGGGGCAGCTGCTTCCCCAAGGACTCGCTCGCGCTCAAGCAGCTCGCGGCCAACTCGGGCTATCACTTCCAGCTCCTGAACGCGGTCATCGAGGTGAACGAGCTGCAGAAGCGGCGCGTCGTCGCCAAGCTGCAGAAGCACCTGGGCGCGCTCGGCGGCAAGCGCATCGCGCTGCTCGGGCTCGCCTTCAAGCCCCACACGGACGACATCCGCGAGGCCCCGAGCCTCGTGCTCGCCTCCCGCCTGCTCGCCGAGGGCGCCGAGGTGCGCGTCTGGGATCCGGTCGCGGAGCTCCCCGCGCCCCTCCGGGGGCCCGTCCGCTGTCCGACGCCCCTCGCTGCCGCGGACGGTGCGGACGCCCTCGTCGTCGTGACCGAGTGGCCGGAGCTCCGCGACCTCCCGCTCGCGGAGATCGCGGCCGCCATGCGCACCCGCCTGGTCGTGGACGGCCGGAACTTCCTCGATCCCGACGCGGTCCAGGCCGCGGGCCTCGTCTACGAGGGCATCGGCCGCATGGGGCAGTCGTCGTTCGCCGCGCTGCCGGAGACGGAGGAGCCGGCCGCCCGCGATCTCCAGAGTTAGATGCTCGACCGAAGCTCGACCAGCTGAGGCGCCGTGGAAGCGATCGTGCTCGCCGGCGGGAAGGCCGAGCGCCTCGGCGAGGCGGCGGCCGGTCGTCCGAAGGCCCTCGTTCCGGTGGCGGGCCGCCCGCTGGCCGCCTACCAGGTGGAGGCGCTCGCGGCGGCGGGCGTCCGGCGGGTCCTCGTGAGCTGCGCCGCGGGGGCCGAAACGCTGTTCGAGGAGGCGCTCGCGGGCCTCGGGCCCGAGATCGTCCCCGTGGGCGAGCCCGAGCCGCTGGGGCGCGGCGGCGGCCTCCGCTTCGCGGCCGCCGCCCGGCGCGCGGAAGGCGACGTGTTCGCCCTCAACGGCGACGAGCTCCTCGACCTCGACCTCGCGGGACTCCTCTCCGTGCACCGCGCGGCCGGGGCGGCGGCCACGATCACGGTCGTCCCGCTGCCCTCCGCGTTCGGCGTCGTCGACGTGGGCGAGGACGACGTCGTCACGGGCTTCCGCGAGGCGCCGCGGCTCCCGTTCTGGGCGAGCTGCGGGGTCTACGTGCTCGGCGAGGAGGCGCTCGCGCGCCTGCCCGAGCGCGGGGACCACGAACGCACGACGTTCCCCGAGCTCGCCGCCGAGCGGCGCCTGCGCGCCTTCCGCCACGAGGGCGTCTGGCTGACCGTGAACACGCCGAAGGACCTCCGCGTCGCGGAGGAGTACCTCGCACGCCACCCTGGGGGCTTGACTCCTGTCCACCCGCCGCGATAGGACCGCGCTGGTGAGCGAGCTCACCCCCAACCTCCTCGACCTGGACCGCTTCGCCGTGGGCGTCGAGCGGGTGGAGAAGCCCTGGGGCTACGAAATCGTCTACGCGCTGACCGAGCGCTACTGCGGCAAGGTGCTCTTCATCCGGAAGGGCGAGCAGCTGAGCCTCCAGTTCCACCGGCGCAAGGACGAGGTCATCTACGTGCACGAGGGCCGGATCCAGCTCGAGGTGGGCGAACCGGGGCGCACGCCCGACACCGAGGTCGTCGGCCCCGGGCGCTCCTTCCGCTTCACGCCGGGGACGGTGCACCGCTGGCGCGCCCTCGAGGACACGCTCGTGCTCGAGGTCTCGACGCCCGACCTCGACGACGTCGTCAGGCTCGAGGACCGCTACGGGCGCGCCGACGCCTAGGCGCGGGGCGCCGTTACACTCACGCCCGCGGCCATGGCGACGACCTCCCCCCGTCACGACGTCCGAGACCTCGCGCTCGCGCCCGCGGGCGTCGTGCGCGTCGAGTGGGCCGAGCGGCAGATGCCGGTGCTCGCCGCGATCCGCGAGCGGTTCGAACGGGAGCGGCCGCTCGAGGGGTTCCGCATCTCGGCCTGCCTGCACGTGACGACGGAGACCGCCAACCTCGGCCGCACGCTGAAGGCCGGCGGCGCGGACGTCGTCCTCTGCGCCTCCAACCCGCTCTCCACGCAGGACGACGTCGCCGCCGCGCTCGTCGAGGAGTACGGCATCTCCGTGTTCGCCATCCGCGGCGAGGACGACACCACCTACTACTCGCACATCGAGGCGGCCGTGGAGCACCGACCGCACCTGACGATGGACGACGGCGCCGACGTCATCGGCTACCTCCACTCGAAGCGCCGCGACCGGCTCGGCGAGATCCTCGGCGGCACCGAGGAGACGACGACCGGGGTCATCCGGTTGAAGGCGCTCGAGGCCCAGGGCGAGCTCGGGTTCCCGATCGTCGCCGTGAACGAGGCGAACACGAAGCACCTCTTCGACAACCGCTACGGCACCGGGCAGTCGACGGTGGACGGGATCGTGAGGGCGACGAACATCCTCCTCGCCGGCCGGCGCTTCGTCGTCGCGGGGTACGGGTGGTGCGGCCGGGGCGTGGCCATGCGCGCCCGCGGGATGGGCGCCCACGTGATCGTCACGGAGGTGGAGCCGCTGCGGGCGCTCGAGGCCGCCATGGACGGCTACGACGTCATGCCCATGGACCGGGCGGCGGAGATCGGCGACGTCTTCGTGACCGTGACGGGCGACAAGTCCGTGATCGCGCGGGCGCACCTGGAGCGGATGAAGGACGGGGCGATCCTCGCGAACTCGGGCCACTTCAACGTCGAGATCGACCTCCGGGCGCTCAGGGAGCTCGCCTCGTCGACCCGGGTCGCGCGCGAGAACGTCGAGGAGTTCGCGCTCCCCGACGGGCGCCGCCTCTACCTCGTCGGCGAGGGTCGCCTCGTGAACCTGGCCGCGGCCGAGGGCCATCCGGCCTCCGTCATGGACATGAGCTTCGCGAACCAGGCGCTCGCGGCCGAGCACGTCGTCGCACACGCCGACGAGCTCGAGGCGAAGGTCTACGGGGTGCCCGAGGAGATCGACCGCGAGATCGCGCGCCTCAAGCTGGAGAGCATGGGGATCCAGATCGACCGGCTCTCGGAGGAGCAGGTCCGCTATCTCGCCTCGTGGGACGAAGGCACCTAAGCCGCGGCAGATGCTGACGCGTCTTCCGGGGACGGGGAGCCTCGAACCCGACGAGATCCTGCGCCTGGAGGGCGACACGGTCGTCCTCCTCGATCAGCGGCGGCTCCCGGAGGAGGTGGTCTACCTCGAGTGCCGCTCCGCGGCCGAGGTCGCAGAGGCGATCCGCACGCTGGCGGTGCGGGGCGCGCCGGCCATCGGGATCGCGGCCGCGTACGGCTACGCTCTCGCGGCCGCGCGCGGGGAGAGCCTCGACGAGGCGGCGGCGAAGCTCCTCGCCTCGCGCCCGACGGCCGTCAACCTCGCCTGGGCCGTCGCCGAGATGCGTGCCGCCGAGGGCGACCCGGCCGAGCGCGCGCGTGCGATCCACCGCGAGGAGGTCGAACGCTGCCGGCAGATGGCCGGGCACGCCGCCGAGCTCCTCGAGCCCGGAGCGCGCGCGCTGACGCACTGCAACACGGGCGGGCTCGCGACGGGAGGCGTCGGCACCGCGGTGGGGGCGCTCTCCGCGGCCTGGGAGCGGGGCCTCCTCCACCACGTCCTCGTCGACGAGACTCGGCCGCTCCTGCAGGGGAGCCGGCTGACGGCATGGGAGCTCGAGCGCGCCGGCATCCCGCACACCGTCATCGCGGACGCCGCCGCCGGCGCGATGATGGCGGCGGGCGAGGTGACCGCGGTCCTGACCGGGGCCGACCGCGTGGCGGCGAACGGGGACACGGCGAACAAGATCGGCACCTACGGCCTCGCCGTCCTCGCCGCCCACCACGGAATCCCCTTCTACGTCGTCGCGCCGAGCTCGACCGTCGACCTCGCGACCCCGACCGGTGCGAGCATCCCGATCGAGGAGCGCGACGCGGCCGAGGTGACCGCCCGATTCCCGGCCCGCAACCCCGCGTTCGACGTCACCCCGGGCACGCTCGTCACGGCGATCGTGACGGAGCGGGGAGCGCACCGGCCGCCGTACGCCGAGTCGCTGGCTGCCGTCGCGCCCCCGGCGGTGGGGATCTCGCGGTGAAGGCGATGGTGATGGCGGCCGGCCTCGGGACGCGCCTTCGCCCGCTCACCGACGTCCTTCCCAAGCCGATGATGCCGGTGGCGAACCGGCCCGTCCTCCACCACCTGCTCAACCTGCTCCGACGCCACGACGTGCGCGAGATCGGCGTCAACCTGCACGCGTTCCCCGAGATGATCCAGACGTACTTCGGAGACGGCTCCGCGCTCGGCATGTCAATCCTGTGGTCACACGAGCCCGAGCTGCTCGGGACCGCCGGAGGGACGAAGAAGCTGCAGGACTACTGGGGCGACGAGACGATCCTGATCACGTCGGGGGACGGCCTTCACGACGTCGACCTCACCGCGCTACTCGGCCACCACCAGCGCACGGGGGCGCTCGCGACGCTCACCGTCAAGCCGGTGCAGGATCCCTCCGCGTACGGGGTCGTCATCCTCGACCGGGACACGCGCGTGCGGGGCTTCCAGGAGAAGCCGCGCCGGGACGAGGCACGAAGCGACCTCGCCAACTGCGGCATCTACGTGATCGAGCCGGAGCTCCTGGACAGGGTTCCGCCCGACACCTTCTACGACTTCGGCGAGAACGTCTGGCCGGCGCTGGTCGCGGCGGGCGAGGACGTCTACGCCTACACGACGATGGCGTACTGGAACGACGTCGGCGACCTGGACGAGCTTCGGAACACGATCCTCGACGCGGCGCTCGGACACGTGCGCGTCGAGATCCCCGGCGAGGAGATCGCGCCCGGCGTCTGGGCCGAGGAGGGCTGCCGGATCGACCCCGCGGCGGCGATCGACGGGCCGGTCATCCTGGGGCGGAACGTCACCGTGGAGCGAGACGCGCAGGTGCGCGGCCCGGCCGCCATCGGCGCCGACTGCCACGTCGGCACGGCGGCCGCCATCCGCCGGGCCGCGCTCCTCCCGGGAAGCGTCGTCCCCGACGAGGGGCTCGCGATCGCGGGCATCTTCGGCGACGCGTCCAAGCTCGCCGAGAGCATCCTGCGCTACCCGGCGTAGCGATCCCGTCCCAGTTCCTGCACGGAGCGTGCGCTCCCTGCGCGGATCGCTCGCCTAGCGTCGAGGCATGCGGGCGCTCGTCGACCTGCTCCTGCCGGAGCGCTGCGTCGCGTGCCGGGGCGACGGGGGGCTCCTCTGCGGCGATTGCCGGCGCGCCCTCGTCCGTCTCGGAGGGACGCTCTGCGGCCGCTGCGGGGCGCCGACCGCGTGGCCCGTCGAGCGCTGCGGAGAGTGTGCCGGCCGCCGGCTCGCGTTCTCCTCGGCGCGGGCCGCCGTCGCCTACGAGGGCCCCGCGCGCGCGCTCCTGGGCGCCTGGAAGGAGCAGGGCCTCCGCCGTCTCGCGGTCGTCGCGGGCGGCCTCGTCGCGGAGACGGTCGCGCGCCCGCAGGTGGGGGCGCTCACCTGGATCCCGGGCGACCCCGATCGCAGCCGCTGGCGCGGCGTCAACCCGGCCGAGGGGCTCGCCCGCGAGCTCGCCCGGCGCTGGGAGCTCCCGGCCGTCCC
>DATAAQ010000207.1:0-27636 GCA_036260055.1 Gaiellaceae bacterium
GGCCCCGGCGCGGTCGCGGTCGTCATGTCCTTCCTTCCGACGGGCGCGCGGCGCGCTTCCTTCACGCGCCCGGCGTCAGCCGCACGGGGATCCGCACTTCGTGCGGGTACGTCCCCGAGCCGGCGGCGTCGTCGTCGTGGACGACGATCGTGCCGTCCTGCGCCTCGTCGACGTCGTACGCGAGCGAGACGGAGAAGCTGCCGCGGCACCCGCTTCCGCAGGTGGCGGTGGTGAACGTGGCCGCGAGCTCCCGGCCGGCGGCGTCGAGCACCTCGACGGAGACGTTCGCCTCGAAGACGTTCGCGGTCCCGCGGACGGTGACGGGGTTTCCGACGCCCTGTCCGAGCGCCGGGCTCGTGACGAGGATCGCCGGGAGCAGCTCCCGGAAGTCGCGCCGGCGAAGCGGCTGGTCGACGACGATCCCCTCGCCGCCGATGACGTCGACCTGCTCGCCGTCGAGGTTGAAGAGGACGCCCTCGACGGTCGGGAACTGCGTGAGGGTGAAGACGACCTGCGCGAGGCGCATCTGCATCGAGAGCGTGCCCCCGCCCGACTCGAACTCCGAGGTCAGGTCGACGTGGGCGATGCCGTCCTCGACGGCCAGCCCGAGGAGCTGCGTCCCCTCGGGGACGGCGCTCGAGAGACCGTAGCCCTGCTCGAAGTCGTCGGGGCCTGCGAGGAGCGCCTCGAGCGCGGCCGTCCCCACCCGCGCGGTCGCCTCCTGCGAGCGGTGGACGACGAAGAGGCTCTCGCCTGCGGTCAACCAGACCTGGTACGTCAGGACGCCGCCCGGCTCGGCCGTCGTCGAGCCGGGCTCGCTCCCCGTCTCGCTCCCGGATGTCGCGGCCGGCGACGTCCCGCTCTCCTGCGTGGCCGGGACCGAGGGGAGCGGTCCGGCCGGTGTCGCCTCGTCCGCGCCGCAGCCGGCGAGGAGGAAGCCGAGTGCGGCGGCCGCGGCGGCGGCGAGCAGGACGAGCAGGATCTTCATGACGTCTCTCCTTCGAGGGGGTGTACGTCAAGCGTGCCGCTCGCCCGAAACAGCGCCCCCACCAGGCTGTAACGGTTCCGTCACAGGCAGGCGGAGCGTGAAGCGCGTTCCCGCGCCGACCTCGCTCCAGACGTCGATGTCGCCGCCGAGGAGCCGCGCGTTCTCGAGCGCGATCGCGAGCCCGAGTCCGCTGCCCGGGCCGCTGCGCGCGCGGTCCGCCTTGTAGAAGCGGTCGAAGAGGTGCGGGAGATCGACGGCGGCGATGCCGGCTCCCTTGTCGGCGACCTCGACGACGACGCCGGCGCCTTCGCGGGCGACGCGCACGGAGACGTCGCGCCCGCCGTGCTCGAGCGCGTTTCCCACCAGGTTGGCGACGATCCCCTCGAGCCGGCGGGGGTCGCTCGTGATCACGGTCTCCTCGGTCTCGAGGCGGACGCGGTCGCCCCACCCGCGCGCGCGGACGGCGGCGGCGACGAGCGAGGCGAGGTCGACGCGCTCGGGCCGGACCGGCTGCGTGCCTGCGTCGAGCCGCGAGATCTCCATCAGGTCCTCGACGAGGTCGCGGAGGCGGGCGACGTCCTCCACGAGAAGCTCGGCCGGGCGGCGGGCCCCGTCCGGCATCCGGTCCAGGTGCTCCGCCAGGAGCGACGCCTCGTTCACGATCGCGGTCAGCGGCGTCCGCAGCTCGTGCGCGACGTCCGCCGTGAACCGCCGCTCCCGGGCCTGGGCCTCGGAGAGGGCGGCGATCTTGGCCTGGAGCGCCTCCGCCATCTCGTTGAACGAGGTCGCCCAGGCTCCGAACTCGTCCTCCCGCCCCACGGGCAGGCGCGTGGCGAGCAGGCCCTCGGCGAGCGAGCGCGCGGCCTCGCTCGCGTGCGCGACCGGAGCGAGCGTGCGTCGGGCGAGGAGCGTGCCGACGAGGCCGGCGACGAGCAGGACCGCTGCGAGGCCGACGAGCAGAATCGTACGGAGCTCGGCGAGGTCGTCGTGGATGTCCTCCTCGGAGAAGAAGAAGTAGGCCTCCGCCTCCGTCCCGGGCACGCGGCCGCCGACGACCAGGTAGCGGGTGTCGGCGACCCGGGTCCGCTCGTACGCGAGCTCGTCCCGGCCGACGATCTCGCGGATCCCGCCCGGTACGTGGGCGAGCCCGACCGAGAGGCTGGACGGAACGGTGCGGTCGGGGGTGACGAGGACGGTCGCGAAGGCGCCGCGGCGGGCGTAGGCGTCGAGCACCGCGCCGGACCCCTCGTCGGGGAGGAGCTCCGCCCCGACGACGAGGTTGAGCCGCGCCTGCTCGAGCGAGCGGTCGAGCGAGTCGTCGAGCCGCGCCTCGCGCACGAGCAGGTACGACCCGGCGGCGAGCGCCGCGGCCGAGATCCCCGCCACGAGCATGAAGGCAAGCGTCAGGCGGCGCCGCAGCCGCCCCGGGGCGACGGTCCGGCGCCGCTCGCTCACGGACGCTCGAAGCGATATCCGACGCCGCGCACGGTCGTGATGAGCCTCGGGCTCCTCGGGTCGTCCTCCACCTTCGAGCGGAGGCGCTGCACCGCCACGTCGACGAGGCGCGAGTCGCCGAGGTACTCGTAGTTCCACACGCGCTCGAGGAGGAGCTCGCGGGTGAAGACCTGCCCCGGCCGGCGGGCGAGCTCGAGCAGGAGCTTGAACTCCGTCGCGGTCAGCTGGAGGTCCTCACCCGCCTTGCGGGCCCGGAAGCCGGCGGGGTCGATCTCGAGGTCGTCGACGGCGATCACCGGGTCGCCGGAGCCGGCGGAGGCCCGCCGCAGCGCCGCGCGGGCGCGCGCGACGAGCTCGGCCATCTCGAAGGGCTTGGTCACGTAGTCGTCGGCGCCGAGCTCGAGCCCGACGACGACGTCCACGGTGTCGCTCTTGGCCGAGAGCATGACGATCGGTACGCGGCTCGCCTTCCGGATCTCGCGGCAGACCTCGTAGCCGTCGAGCGTCGGCAGCATGAGGTCGAGGATGACGAGGTCGAACGGCGCCCGGCGAAAGTGGAGGAGGGCCTCGCGTCCGTCGGCCGCCGCGACGACGCGGAAGCCGGCGTTCCGGAGGCCGAGGTCTGTGATCTCGCGAATCGAGGGGTCGTCCTCGACGAGGAGAACGCGCTCGTCCACGATCCCTACCTGAGGAGCCGCGGCTGCACGCCGTGGATGCGGGCGCGGCGGAAGCCGAACGAGAGGACTCCCCGGGCGCCGAGCCTGATCCGGAGGATGCCGGTCCGCTCCGTGCCGGGCGAGTGGGCCGCGAAGACGAAGTTCCCGAGGCTCCAGGCGACGAGGCGGTTGCCGCGGTGCCTGATGGGCTGGAGGACGTGCGGGTGGGCGCCGAGCACGACGTGCGCGCCCGCGTCGAGCGCCGTGCGGGCGAGCGAGCGCTGGCGGGCGTTCGGCCTCGTCGCACGCTCGATCCCCCAGTGGAAGTACGCGACGACGACGTCGGCGCGGCGGCGGGCCCTGCGGACGTCCGCGCGGATGTACTCGGGGAAGGCCGGCGTTGCGCCCGGCGTGGTCGCTCCGGCGTCGAAGCCCAGCGGGCGCACGTCCGAGAAGCCGAGGAACGCGACGCGGACGTTGCCCCGCGTCACGAGGGCAGGGCGCCGCGCACGCCGCAGGTCGGCGCCGCCGCCCACCGGCGCGACGCCGAAGCGCCGAGCGTGGCGGATCGTGTCGAGGAACGCGGTCCGCCCGTAGTCGAGCGAGTGGTTGTTCGCGACGGAGACGACGTCGACGCCCGCGTAGTACGCCGCCGCGCGGAGCGCCCTCGGCGGGCCGCGGAACGTGTAGAGCTTCCCCGGCCAGGGAGCACCCCGCCTGGAGACGGCGCCCTCGAGGTTCGCGACCGCGAGGTCGGCCGAGCGCAGGACGGATGCGACCGAGTGCCACGGGTAGCGGGCGCCGTGTGCACGGATTGCGGTGAGGACGCCGTCCCCGAAGGTCACGTCTCCAACGGCTGCCAGGAGGAGCGGGCGCACGCGGAGGACGCCCAGCGCGACGCGCGCGCCCTCCGCCGCGACGAAGACCGCGTAGCGGCCGGGCTCCCGGGGAGCGCGGACCCGGAAGCGGAAGCCGCCGCGCGCCCCGCTCGTCGTGGAGCGGCGGCGCTCTCCGATGAAGAGGGCGACGGGCACCTCGGGAGCGGTGCGCCCGCGGATCCGGAGCACCGCGCGGGGCGCCGCCCAGGCCGGGAGGGGCGTCGTCACGGTCAGCGTCGTGTCGGCGCCGGCGTCGAGCGGGTCCACGCTCGTCCATGCGACGAGGGCGGAGACCGCGACGGCGGCCGCCAGGGCGAGGTGACGCTTCGGAGGCACGGGCGTGACCTCCGTCTCTTTGGCTCGCGGCGCCGAGAGTCCTTGCTCCACGAGCGGAATCTGCCAGAGAGCGTGCTGGTAGCCTAGATCCCGTGGGTGCTTCCCGAGACGAGATCCTGCAGGCGCTCGAGAGCGTCGTGGACCCCGAGCTCGGCCGCTCGGTGGTCGAGCTCGACATGGTGCGCGACGTGCGGGTGGAGGACGCCCGCGTCGCGCTCACGGTCGTCCTGACCGTGCCCGGTTGCCCGCTTCGGGCGAGCTTCCAGGAGCAGGTCGACCGCGCGCTCCTTCCCCTTGACGGCGTCGAGGGCGTCGAGCTCTCTTTCGACGTCATGACGCCCGAGGAGAGGACCGCGCTGACCACGAGGCTGCGCGGCGGCGTCGCCGAGCGGACGCCCGGCATCTCCGTCGACGCGAAGACGCGCGTCGTCGCCGTCGCGAGCGGCAAGGGCGGCGTCGGCAAGTCGTCGCTCACCGCGAACCTCGCTGCGGCGTTCTCGCGCCTCGGTCACCGCACCGGGGTGCTCGACGCGGACGTCTACGGCTACTCGATCCCGCACATGCTCGGGATCCGACAGAGGCCGGTCACCGTCGAGGGCATGATCGTGCCGCCGGTGCGGGACGAGCTCAAGGTGATGTCCATCGGCTTCTTCCTGGACGAGAACACGCCGGTCATGTGGCGCGGGCCGATGCTGCACCGCGCCCTCGAGCAGTTCCTCTCCGACGTCCACTGGGGCGAGCTCGACATGCTCGTCGTGGACATGCCGCCGGGCACCGGCGACGTCGCCATCTCGCTTGGCCAGCTCCTCCCTCGCGCCGAGGCGGTCGTCGTGACGACGCCTCATGCGGCGGCCCAGCAGGTGGCGGTGCGTGCGGCGCAGATGGCGCGCAAGACCAACATGCGGCTGCTCGGAGTCGTCGAGAACATGTCGTACCTCCTCCGCACAGACGGAGGTCGGGAGGAGCTCTTCGGCTCCGGCGGCGGCGAGGCGCTCGCCGACGAGGTGGACGCACCGCTTCTCGCGACGATCCCGTTCGATCCACGGCTCGGGGCGCTCGCGGACGCCGGTGAGCCGATCGTGCTCGCGGAGCCGGACGCGCCGGCTTCGCGCGCGATCGTCGGCCTGGCCGAGGCGATCGGGGCCACCCGGCGAGAGCAGGGCGTCGGCATCGTCAAGTCGCTCCCGCTCGTCTCCGCCTGAGCCGCGGGGAAGTCATCGGCCGCCTGGAGGCCCTCGGCTTCCGCGGCCGCGACGCGGAGGTTCTCGCCGAGCACTTCCTCGACGCGGACGCGCGCGGGCGCGACGGTCACGGCGTCTCGCGCATCGAGTGGCTCGCCGGGCTCCCGGGCCTGGACCCCCGAGCGCGGCCGGAGCGCCTTGTCGCCGACGAGGGCTACGAGCGCTGGCACGGCCGCCGCGCCGTCGGCTACCTCACGCTGGCGGCGGTCGTGGACGCCCAGCTCGCGGCGCCGCCGACGCGCGCGCGAGTCGTCGTCGCGGAGGAGTGCTTCCCCACGGGGATGCTCGGCCACTGGGTTCGGCGGCTGGCGGCCGGCGGGCTCGTGAGCGCGCTCACCGCGACGTCGCCGCCGCGGCTTCCCCACCCCGACGGCGGCGAGCCGCTCGCGGGGACGAACCCGCTCGCCATCGGAGTCCCGAGCTCCGACGGGCGGCCCCTCGTCGTCGACGTCTCCATGGGGAAGGTCACGCACGGCGACGTCCTCGTCGGCAGGGCGGCGCCGGCCGACCTCGTCCCCTTCGGCGGCGAGCAGGCGCACAAGGCGTTCGCGCTCGCCCTCGGGCTCCAGCTCCTCGTCGAGGCGCTCGCGGGCGGGGAGCGCTACGGCGCCGTGCTCCTCGTCGCGCGACCCGAGGCGGACCCCGTCCCGGCGCTGCGCGCCCGGGCCGCGGGCCTCCACCTCCCCGGCGACCGCTGACCGGGCGCCAGCGCGGCGGCGGCAGCGCGCGGCTGGCGAGGACGAGCGGCGCCATCTCGGCCAGCGCCGGAATCCTCGCGTCGCCCCGCGGCCCGGCCTGGAGCCAGAAGACGAAGCCTCGAGCGCGCCACCACCGCCACAGGGCTTCATCGCCGTAGAGCTCGGCGCCGCCCGCGGCTTCGAGCGCGCGCCGCTCCTCCTCGCCTCTCGCGACGAGCGTCCCCCGTGAGCTCGGTCGTCCAGATGGAGAAGGTCTGCCCCTTTCCGCGCGCGACGAGGGCACTTCCGGTCTCGACCGGCTGCCCGGAATCACCGCATCCGGCCGCGACGACCGCTGCGAGGAAGAGCGACAGAGCGCGAGACAATCCGACGCGCATACGAGGCGAGGCTCCGAACGGTCCGGGCACGCGGAAGGGTCTCTCGAGCGGTCGGCTAGCCGCGCCTGCGCAGCTCGGCGAGGACGACCGGATCGATCCGCTCCGCTCCGCGGACACGCTCCTCGAGGTTCTCGACGCTCGCCCACGTCGTGAAGGCCTCCTCGAGGCTCTCGTGCGCGTACCCGAGCGCCCCCAGGCGGCCCCGGAGCTCGCCCTCGAGCTGCGCGTCCACCGGGAGCCACTCGTCCTCCGGCGTCTCGCCGAAGAGAAGCTCGTGGATGCCGTAGAGCCGGTGGAGTTCCTCGATCGGCGCCGCGTGGTCGTCGACGCGGAGGTCGACGAGCACGTCGCTCGACGCGCCGTAGCCCGAGTCGCGCTTCACCACGAGGAGCGCGGCCGCCTGCTGCCCGCGACGGTCGCCGCCCGCCCGCTGGCCCGCCGCGAGCGCCTCGAGGAGGCGCTCCGCGAGCGGGCGCCCCCGAGTCGCCTCGAAGGTGGACGCGAGCGCCGTGACGGTCTCCTCGGAGACGAGGATGTTCCCCTGCGCGGCGTAGCCGTCGCCGGCCACGCCGCCGGCCCACTCGAGGCAGGACTCGCCCGTGTACGTGACGGCGCGGCCCTGTGCGTCGACGACGCCGAGCTGGCGATGTGCGCGCTCCTCGTCCGCCTCGGTGAGGCGGGCGACGACGTCCTCGGCGGGAAGGCCCTCGCGCAGGAGCGCGAGGCCGTGCGGCCCGTAGCCGACGTTCGCGAGCGCCTGGGTCGCGATCGCGCCCACCTCGGGCTCTGCCCACGGGACGATCGCGCCGGCGGCGGGGAACTTCGACTCGACGGCGACGCCCCACTCGCGCGCCCGGAGGTCGCACGCGACGAGCGAGTAGGTCGCGAGGCGGCTCCTAGCCATACGTGAGGCGGCGCAAATCGAGATCGCGGAGCTCCCGCCGCGTCGGCGGCACGAGCGCACACGCGACCTCGGGACGGGCGAGCGCCCTTGCGACAGCGTCCTCGTCCGTGGCGCGGACGACCACCGGCGTGCCCGCCGCGTGCGCCTCCCGGAGCCGCTCGACGTCGCGTACGTCGTCGAGCACGAGCGCGTCCTCGAGCGGAATCGGGTCCTCGCCCTCGACGGCGATCTCGGGGACGCGCCGCCCCGTCGCCCCGAACCAGCGCTCTCGCACTAGACGTCGACGCTTCCGCCCGGCTCGGGAGCGACGATCTCGCAGTCGCGCACGAGCTTCCGGCAATCCTCCGGCGTCCCGGTCAGGAGCGGAAACGTCCCGTAGTGGCAGGGGACGCAGCGGTCGACGCCCAGGAGCTCGAGCGCGACGGCCGCCTCCTTCGGGCCCATCGTGTAGTGGTCGCCGATCGGGATGACGGCCACGTCGGGCTCGTACAGCCGCCCGATGAGCTGCATGTCCCCGAACACGCACGTGTCGCCGGCGAAGTAGATCCTCGTGCCGTTCTCGACCTCGAGCACGATTCCGGCGGGCTCCCCGAGGTAGGCGAACTGTCCGTCCGCGAACGCGCTGCTCGAGTGCTTCGCGTCCGTGAGCGTGATCTTCACCCCTTGCTTCTCGACCGTGCCGCCCTTGTTGATCGCCTCCGTGATCTCCTCGCCGACACCCTGGCCCGCCAGCCAGCCGCGCAGCTCGAGGATGGCGACGACGGGACAGCCGAATCTCTGGGCGAGCTCGACCGTCTGGCCGACGTGGTCGTCGTGGCCGTGCGTGAGGGCGATGAGATCGACGCGCTCGGGCTCCTTCTCGCCCTCCGGGCACATCGGGTTCTCGAGCCAGGGATCGACGTAGACGCGCTTGCCGCCCGGCGTGTCGACGCGGAAGGCCGCGTGCCCGAGCCAGGTGAGGGATGTCTCCGGCATGAGCCTCCTTTCCTCGCGGGGCGGCCAGCGTAACGCAGGAATGTCCGGCCCGGCGGCGAACCTCACTCACGTGTGGCGGACACGGACAGGCGCGGGCGCGATGGCGGTCGAGCTGGCCGCGGCACTCCTCCTCGCCACCGCCGCAGCCGACGCTCTCGGGCTGGCGGCGGCCTCGTTCTACCTTCTCGTCGTCGGCGTGCCCGTCACGGCCGTCGCGGGGCTCGTCTGCTTCGCCCGCGTCGTCGACGCCGTCAGCGGAGGGCATGCCGACGTGCTCGGCCGCCTGCAGGCGCTCCTCGCCGCCGTCCTCGTCGGGACGGTCGTGATCGGCGCCGCCGTCCGCGAGTCGGCCGTTCCCGAGGGTGTCGTCCCGCCGGCGGCCACGCTGCTACTCGCGTTCGGCTTCGGGGTCCTGATCGTCCAGGCGCTGATCGCGCTCGTCCCGGTCCGGCGCGAGCGCTCGTAGGACGAAGGCGCGCACGGGGCGCTCCTTCCCCTTCACGGGAAGCTCGCCGAGGTCCTCGACGTCGGCCCCGCCGCCGAGGGCGGCCCGGGTGGCCTCACCGATCACGACCTCGCCCGCCCTCGCCTGGGCCTCGAGGCGGGCGCCGACGTTGACTGTGTCGCCCGTCGGGGTGAACATCCGCGCTCCCGGCGCCTCGACGAGGCCGACGTGCGCCTCGCCGGAGTTCACGCCGACGCGGAAGCGCGGCCACTCCGGATGACGGCGTGCGACCGCGGCGGCCGCGTCCTGGAAGGCGAGGCCGGCGCCGGCGGCGCGCCGCTCGTGACCGTCCGCGCGGAAGACGGCGAGCACGGCGTCGCCGATCGTCTGGACGACCTCGCCGCCGTGCGCCTCGATCGCCGGGGTGACGGCCGCGAAGTACTCGTTCAGCATCGCGCGCACGCTCGCCTCCGGCGTCCGCTCCGCGAACGAGGTGTAGCCCTGCAGGTCGGCGAAGAGCACGCTCAGCGACGCCTCGTGACCCAGGGTCCGCTCCTCGTAGAGGTCGCGGAAGATCTCCGCGCTCGACCCCTCAGCCTTCCACTCCCTCCACGCCGTCCGCGCAACGAGCCCGAACGCGACGAGCATGAGGAGATGCCATTCCCACCACGTCAGGTGCCAGTTGCGGCCGAGCGCGACGGCGAACATCGCCTCCGCCAGCAGGGCGAACGCGGTCACGACCGCGAGGAGGAGCGGGGCGGGCCGGTGGGCGAACAGCCGCAGGTACCGGACCGCCGCGTACCCGTACAGTCCGACCCCGACGAGCGCGACGGCGACGAGCGGGCCGCGGGCGCCTTCGGGCGTCACGGGGTCCTCCAGGGGCGGAAGCGTCGCGAGCGCGAGCGCCGCCCAGCCGACGAGGACGATTCCGAGGAGGGCGTAGAGGCCGTGACGGCGGCGGACGACCGCCCGCGAGCGCCCGGCCGAGAGCTCGGGGGCCGAGCTCGCGGCGAAGGCGCCGGCCAGGAGGAGCCCCACCGGGGACGCGATCTGGAAGCCCGCGTTCGAGCCTTCCAGGAGAACGCCCGGCGTCGCGAGCGCGTGGAGCGCGAGGAAGCCCGAGCTCGAGAGAAACGCGAGCGAGACGAGGAGGACGCGGGCGTCGCCGCGTCGTGCCGCGGCCTCCGCGAGCAGGAGTCCGAGGCCGAACGTGATGACGCCGGCTGCGACGACGAGCCAGAAGTGCGCCGGATGGTGCTCCCAGCGGACGTCGAGGCTCGGCGCGGCGAGCAGGAGGACGAGCCCCGCCACGGGGACGGCGACGAGGGCGACCCGGCCGGCGGCGCGCCTCACAGGAGGGCTGCGAGCTCCCGCTCGTGGTCGGGGCCGCGGAAGTCGTTCAGGTGGTGCGGAGCGAGCGTGTGCTCGGTCACGCGGCCGCCGCGCTCGACGTAGATCGCCGGGTAGACCTCCCCGGCGGCGTTCATCTCGACGGCGGCGGCGACTGAGCCCGGAGCCGGGTCGTCGAGCCAGGCCGCGAGCGGCACGACGTCCGCTGCACCGTCGGCCGCGACCGCGTGGGCGAGGTACGACTTCTGCGCCCAGAGCTCGGGTGCCCGCGTGAGCTCCTCGAGCAGGTGAGCGACGAGCCGCTCGCGCGCCACGTGCCGGCGCGGCACGTCCGCCCCGAGCGTCCCGGCCAGATGTCGGGCGAGCACGCGGGCGTTGTAGCGGAAGCCGTGGACGGCGGGCGAGGACGAGCCGACCCCGTGCTTGCGGAGCCCGGGCGCCCCCTGCGTCGCGTTGCCCGCGAAGTAGATCCCCGAGCCGGGTTCGCTCTCCCAGTAGGCGGTCAGCGCGGGGATGCGGCCCTGGCCGGTCGTCCGGACGCCATGCGCGGGAAGGTCGCCGAGCGGCGTCGCGAAGCCGGTCGCTGCGACCACGTCGTCGACCTCGATCTCGAAAGGGCCGTCCCACGAGGTGCCCCGGCCGGAGACGCGCCAGCCCGCGCCCGTCCGCTCGATCCGCTCGAGCGCCACGTCCAGCGCGAGCGTGCCGCCCCCGAGCGCCGCGTCCTCGTAGGGCTGGAGGTAGCGGACGCGCACCGAGGCGAGCGCGATGACCGCCGTCTGCACGGGCCGCGGGGAACCGAGGACGACCTGCCGCGCCCAGGGCAGCAGGCCGTCCGCGAGCTCGAACCCCGAGTTCCGCTTTCCCACGACGAACACGCGCCTGCCCTCGTACTCGTGCGCCGGCCGGGCCTCCGCGTAGTGCGGGACGGCCTCGATGCCCGGGATCGGCGACTTCCAGGGGGTCGTGACGCCCAGCGCGAAGACGGCGGCGCGGCAGCGGTACTCGCCGTCGCTCGTGACGAGGGTCAGGCGGCCGTCGTCCTCGCGCCGCGTCGCCTCCCAGCGGCAGCCGTGGCGCACGCGGGTGCCCGTCCGCGCGGCGAAGGCGGCGAGCCCCCGCTCCATCTCGTCCCGAGAGGGCACCATGAACGTCCTGTCCATGAGCCCGGGGACGAGGCCCTGGTGCTCGGGTTCGTCGGCGACGAGGCTGTTGTGGTCGTACCACTCGTACTCCCGGGTGCCCGGCTCGCACGGGGCGTCCGGCTTCGACCAGGAGAGCAGGCGCTGGTAGATCGGAGCCCACCGGAACATCCCGCCCGGCTCCTCGTCCGCCGAGAGGACGGCGTGGTCGACGCCCAGCCGCGAGAGGCAGTAGCTCGTCTGGATGCCGCCGGGTCCGCTCCCGACGACGACGACTGCGTAGTCGCCGGGCGGGAAGGGCTTCTCCGTCACGCGAGGACGTCTCTGAGACGACGCGTGACGATCTGGAGCATCCGGTACGTCACCCGCGGGTAGGCGAGCAGGAACTCCTCCAGCTGCGGGCCGGGGATCTCGAGGCAACGGAGCGCGGTGCGGGCGACGACGTCGGCCGTCGGCCGGCAGACGAGGAGGGTCGAGACCTCGCCGAAGAAGTCGCCCCGGCGGAGGACGCGCGGCTCGAGGCCCTCGATCTCGACCGCCGCCTCACCGTCGAGGATGACGAAGAAGGCGGCTCCGGAGAGGCCCTTGCGCAGGATCCGCTCGCCCGCGCCGAAGCTGCGCTCGCGCTCGGGGTCGGCGATCGCCTCGAGATCGGGGTCGCCGAGATCGGCGAAGAGCGCGAGCCCCGCGAGGCTGCGAACGAGCTCGTTCCGGTCGGCCATGCCGAGTCGAGCTTAGTCGGCCCGCGGAGGCGAGAGCGCCTAGAGCTCGAGGTCCCGCGCGGCGAAGAAGATCGCCTCGGAGAACGTCGGGAACGGCTGGATCGTGTCCCGGAGGACGTCCACCGGCACCCCGGCCCGGATCGCGAGCGTGAGCTGGCCGATCCACTCTCCCGACTCGGGGCCCACCGCCGTCGCGCCGACGAGGACGCGGCGCTCCGGGTCGGCGTAGAGCTTGAGGAGACCGGGCCGCTTCGGTTGCTGGAACGTCCCCGCGCGCGAGACGGACTCGAGCTTCCAGCGCGAGACGACGGCGCCCTCCCCGCTCGTGTCGCCGACGGCGGCGACCTGGGGGTCGGTGAAGACGGCGGCCGGGACGGCCCGGTAGTCGGCGCTCGCCTCGCGGCCGGCGACGTTCGCCGCCGCCACGCGCGCCTGGTACTTCCCCACGTGGGTGAAGAGGGCCACGCCGGTGACGTCTCCCGCCGCCCAGACGCCCGGGCCGGCACGCAGGCGCTCGTCCACGACGACGCCGCCGCGCTCGATCGTGACGCCGAGCGCCTCCAGCCCGAGCTCGTCGACGTTCGGCCGCCGGCCCGTGGCCACGAGGAGGCGCTCGGCCTCGAGCGTCTCTCCGCCTGCGAGCTGGAGCCGGTAGCCGCCGTCGCGGCCGACGCGCTCCGACCTCGCGCCGAGCCGCAGCTCGATCCCCTCCTCGCGGAAGGTCTCCGCCAGGATGTCGGCGGCCTCCGGATCCATGCGCGGGAGGAGGTGCTCGCCGTTCTGGACGAGGGTGACCGCCGAGCCCAGGCGGCGGTAGAGCTGGGCGAGCTCGCAGCCGACGGCGCCGCCGCCCACGACGACGAGGCTCCCGGGGACCTCGCTCGCGCTCGTCGCCTCGCGGCTGCCCCAGTGGTCGAGGACGTCGAGGCCCTCGAGCGGAGGCGCGACGGGAAGCGAGCCGGTCGCCACGAGAAGGTCGTCGAAGGGAAGCTCCCGCCCGTCGACGCGGACGAGGCCGGGCTCGACGACGCGGCCGGTCCCGCGCACGAGCTCGGCGCCGAGCCCATCGAGCCACCTCGCCTGGCTCGTGTCGTCCTTGCCCGCCTGCTCGTCGCGCCAGCGGAAGACCGCGGCGACGTCGACCGCTCCGAGCGCCGCAGCCGCCCCGGGCGCGAGCCGGGCGCGGGCCAGGACCTCGAGCGGACGGAGGAGCGTCTTCGAGGGGATGCACGCCCAGTAGGAGCACTCGCCGCCGACGAGCTCGTGCTCGACGATCGTGATCTCCGCCTCGGCGTCGAGGCGCCGGAGCGCGGCGACGAATGCCTCGCCCGTGACCCCCGCGCCCAGGACGACGACGCGCCTGGCCACCTACGAGAGGGGGAAGCGGAGGGACTCGACGGCCTGTCTCGCGATGTCCACGAGCGGATCGGCGGCGACGAGCGTCCCCACCGCGACGACGGCGGCGGCGGCGACGGCCGCCTGGAGCGGCAGGTCCCGGGGCGGCGACCCCCCGGCAGGGGCGGTGCGAAGCTCCGGCGGGTGCATGAACATCGCGCGCACGACCCCGAGGTAGTAGTAGATGGAGACGACCGTGGCGACGACGCCCACGACCGCGAGCCACGCCCAGCCGCGCTCGACGGCGGCCGCGAAGGCGTAGAACTTCCCCAGGAAGAGGCCCGCGGGCGGCAGGCCGATGAAGCCGAACATGAAGAGCGCCATGGCGCCCCCGAGGAACGGCCGCTCCCAGCCGAACCCCGCCAGGTTCCCGACGGTCACGGGCTGCAGGAGCTCGCGCTCCCGGATGGCGACGACCGCGAAGGAGCCGATGCTCATCGCCGCGTACGAGATCAGGTAGAAGAGGAGCGCCCGCCCGCCCAGCTCGGTGCCGACCGCGACCGGCATGAGGAGGAAGCCCGCGTGGGAGACGCTCGAGTACGCCAGCATCCGCTTGACGTCCGTCTGGACCAGCGCGGCGAGGTTTCCCCAGGCGAGCGAGATGCAGACGATCACGGCGAGCGCGACCGTCCAGAGCTCTTCCTCGCTCGGGAACGCGGTGACGAGCAGGCGCAGCGTGAGCACGAGCGCGGCCACCTTCGTGGCGGCGGACATGAAGGCGGTCACGGGGGTCGGGGCGCCCTGGTAGACGTCGGGCGTCCACATGTGGAACGGCGCGGCCGAGGCCTTGAAGGCGAGGCCGACGAGGATCATGGCGAGCCCGGTGACGAAGAAGAGCGGCTCCGCGTCGCCGGCGGCGCGGGCGATCTCATCGAAGCCGATCGCACCCGTCGCCCCGTAGACGAAGGCGCTGCCGAAGAGGAGGATCGCGGACCCGAAGCTTCCGACGATCAGGTACTTGAGCCCCGCCTCGAGCGCCGGCAGCCGCTCCACCGAGATCGCCGTCAGCACGTAGAGGCAGACCGAGAACCACTCGAGGCCGAGGAAGAGCGTCATCAGGTTCGACGCTGCGACGAAGAACGCCATGCCGGCGGCCGCCGCGAGCAGGAGCCCGTACCACTCGCCGGCCCGCTCCTCCCGCTCGGGCTCCCGGAGCGAGACGCCGACGGTGAGGAGCCCCGCGCCCGCCACCAGGATCTGACCGAGTTCGGCGAGGCGGTCGCGGCGGATGGCGTCCGCGACGATCCCGCGCCCGGTGTCGTCTGCGACGAAGAGGACGATCGCGGCCACGGCGGCGCCGACGAAGCAGAGCGCCGCCACGCCCGCTGCAAGCGGCTTCTTCACGCCGCTCGGCACGAAGAGGGTCGCGAGGACGACGACGGAGGCTCCCCCGAGGAGCGTCAGGATCGGAGAGAGCGCCGCCCAGTCGATGTCCGGGTTGCGGAAGCCCTCGCTCATCGCTCGAACCCCGACTCGACGGCCGCGGCCGGCTCCCCGCCGAAGACGTGGTCGGTGACGCCCGCGGGCCAGAAGGAGAGCACGAGGAGGACGAGCACGAGTGGCGCGATGACGCCTACCTCGGCCGGGCGGAGGTCGAGCGCCGCGTCCGGCACGGCGGACCCCACGTCCTCGTGGAGGACGGCGGAGATGAGCCGCAGCGTGTACATGGCCGCGAGCACGATCGCGACCGCGCCGACGACCGCCCAGCCCCACCCGACCTCGAAGATCCCGTTGAGGACGAGGAACTCGGCCGCGAACGCGGTCGACCCGGGTACGGCGAGCGCGATCACGCCGGTCGTGATGAGGATCGTCGCGAGCACGGGCCGCCCGCGCGCCATCCCGCCCAGGAGCTCGAGGCGGCCGGTCGCCGCGCGCCGCTCGATCCCTCCCGCGAGGAGGAAGAGCGCAGCCGAGATGAGCCCGTGGTTGACCATCTGGAGGAGGGCGCCGTTCAGGCCCGAGTCGTTCACGGCGAAGAGGCCGATCACGATCAGGTTCATCTGCGCGAGGCTCGAGTAGGCGACGACCCCGCGGACGTCGGGGGCGCGGAAGGCGAGCAGCGAGCCGTAGACGAGCCCGATCGAGGCGAGGACGAGGATGGGGACGCGCCAGTCCGCGACCGGATCCGGGAACGAGGGGAGCGCGATGCGGAGGAACCCGTATGCGGCCGCCTTCGAGACGACTCCCGAGAGCACGGCGGAGACCTCCGGGGGCGCCTCCCGGTAGGCGTCGGGGAGCCAGCCGTGGAAGGGCCAGATCGGCGCCTTGACGGCGAAGGCGGCGGCGAAGCCGAGGAAGATCCAGGTGCTCGAGCTCGTCCCCATCTCCGTCAGGTCGAACGTGCCCGCCTCGAGCCCGAAGGCGATGACCGCCACGAGCATCAGAAGCGAGCCCGCCATCGTGTAGGCGATGAACTTGAACGTCGCGCCGAGCCTCCCCGGGCCGCCCCAGACGCCGATGAGGACGTAGAGCGGGATCAGCATCGCCTCGAAGAAGAGGTAGAAGAGGAGGAGGTCCTGGGCGGTGAAGACGCCGATCGTCGCCCCCTCGAGGAAGAGCAGCAGGCTGAGGTAGACCGCCGGACGGTCGCGACCGGCCCAGAAGCCGTACCCCACGGCGGCGACGGTCACGAGCGCCGTCAGGCCCACCAGCCAGAGCGAGAAGTCGTAGAGCCCGACCTTGTAGGCGACGTCGAGATCGGCGAACCACACCGTCTCGGCGTCGAACTGGAGCCCGCCTCCGACGAAGTCGAAGTTCAGCGCCGTCCCGACCCAGAGGGCGAGCTCGCCGAGCGCGACGAGGAGCGCGAAGCCCCCGGCCGTCCGCGCCGACGCCCAGGGCACGAGCCAGAGGCCGACCGCGCCGACGAGGGGGACGAGGATGAGGATCGTCGTGGTCACTAGCTGACCAGGAGGAAGACGACGGCGAGGACGGCGAGCCCGGCGGCCAGGGCGAGCACGTAGGAGCGGACGAGGCCGGTCTGGGCGGCGGCGACCCGGCCGGACACGTCGCGCACGCCGGATCCGAGGCCGCCGAGCGAGCGGAGGAAAAGGGGGTCCTCGACGACGCGGAAGAGGGCGAGCGGCAGCCGCGAGGACGGCTCGTAGAACGCCGCGTCGTACGCCTCGTCGAAGTAGAGCTTCCGCTCGAGCGAGCGCGCGGTGCGCCGGTAGCGGGTGCGTAACAGGGCTGGGCGCTCGCCCGGGCGCGCGTAGAGCGCCCACGCGAGGGCGATCCCGGCGAGCGCGGCGGCGAGCGCGAGCACCCCGGAGACGACCGCGGTGACGCCGCCGGCCTCCTCGATCGACTCGACGACCGGGTGGAGCCAGTCGTCGACGGCGTGCCAGACGCCGGGGATCTGCAGGAGGCCGCCGACGGCCGCCAGGAGCGCGAGGACGCCCACGGGCCATGCCATCGCGAGGCCGCCCTCGAAGCGCGCGACGTGGAGGTGCTCCCGCACGAACGGGGACGGCTCGCCGGCGAAGACGACGAAGAGGAGCCGGAACGTGTAGAGCGCGGTGAGGAACGCCCCGACGATCCCGGCGGCCCAGAGGGCCCATCCCAGCGCGCCGGCGTTGGCCGCGCTCGCGAGGATCGCGTCCTTGGAGAAGAACCCCGAGAAGGGAGGGACCGCCGCGAGCGCGAGCGCGCCGACGAGGAAGGCGCGGTACGTGAGCGGGAGGCCGCGGGCGAGCCCGCCCATCCTCCGGATGTCCTGCTCGGCGGCGAGCGCGTGGATGACGATCCCGGCCGCCATGAAGAGGAGCGCCTTGAAGAAGGCGTGCGTCATCAGGTGGAAGAGTCCCGCCCCGTACGCGCCGAGGCCGACGCCGACGAACATGTAGCCGATCTGGCTCATCGTCGAGTACGCGATCACCCGCTTGATGTCCGTCTGGACGAGCGCGATGAGCCCGGCGAGCAGGAGCGTGACCGCGCCGAGGATCCCGGCGAGGTCGTGGACCGCCGGCGCCGCTTCGAAGAGGGGAGCGGTGCGCGCGATCAGGTAGACGCCCGCCGTCACCATCGTGGCCGCGTGGATGAGGGCGCTGACCGGCGTCGGCCCCTCCATCGCGTCCGGGAGCCAGGTGTGGAGCGGCACCTGGGCGGACTTCGCGACCGCGCCTCCGAGCAGCCCGAGCGCGACGAGCGTCGCGACGGTGCTGCCCTCCTCGAGCACGCCCTCGCCGAGCGTCGAGCGGAAGTCGAGCGCGCCCGCTTCCTGGATGAGGAGGAAGAGCGCGAGGGCGAAGGTCGCGTCGCCGACGGCGTTCATGACGAAGGCCTTCTTTCCGGCGGCCACGGCCGTGTGCCGGAAGTGCCAGAAGTTGATGAGCAGGTACGACGAGAGCCCGACCAGGCCCCAGCCGGCCAGGAGCAGGAGGAGGTTCCCCGCCTGCACGAGGAGCAGCATGGAGAAGACGAAGAGGGCCTTGTACGCGTGGTAGCGCCGCTCCTCCTCGTCCCCGTGCATGTAGCCGACGGCGTAGGAGAGGATGAGGAAGCCGACCCCCGAGACGACGAGCATCATGAAGACGGAGAGCGGGTCGATCGCGATCTCGGCCCCGAAGCGGAGGTCGCCGGCCGAGAGCCACGTCCAGAGCGTCGAGGTCTGCGAGCGCTCCCCGGCGTCCTTCCCCAGGAGGAGCACGAACGTGACGACGGCCGCGACGAAGGAGACGCCCGTCGCACCCGAGGCGACCAGGCCTGCCCCGAAGCGGCTGAGGCGGTTCCCCGCCAGCGCGATCGCCAAGACGGCCGCCGCGGGCGCGAAGAGGCACGTCCAGGCGGCGGCGGTCACTCCTCAGCCTCGCAGCGCCGTCAGCCTGTCGACGTCGAGGTCGACGCGCTTGCGGGAGACGGCCACGATCAGGCCGAGGCCCACGACGGCCTCGGCGGCGGCCACGACCATGACGGTGAGGGCGAAGATCTGCCCGTCGCCGTCGCCGAGCTGGCGCGAGAACGCGATGAGGGCGAGGTTCCCCGCGTTCAGCATGATCTCGAGGGCGAGGAGGACGATCAGCGGGCTGCGGCGGACGAGCACCCCGAGCGCGCCGGTCGCGAAGAGGACGACCGAGAGCACGAGGTAGGCCGCGATCCCGGGGCCGAGCACTAGTCGCGGCCTCCTTCGGCCCGGTGCTCCCGCGGCAGGGCGCTCCCGAGGATGACGCCGCCGATCGCGGCGACGAGGAGGACGATCGACGTCACCTCGAACGCGAGCAGGTGGTCGGAGAGGAAGAGCGTGCCGATCTCGGCGGGGGAGCCGAACGAGTCGTCGAGCGCGGCGGTGTCGCTCAGCCTGTCGCCCGCCTTGAGCGCGATGACGACGACGACCTCGACCGCGATCGCGCCGGTGGCGACGACGGCCGCCACCGCCTGGAGGGTCGGCCCGCCCGCCCAGGGCGCGTCCGCGCGCCCTCCGAGGTAGGCGATGACGAAGAGGAACATGACGACGACGGCGCCGGCGTACACGAGGACCTGCGCGGCGGCGACGAACTCGGCGTTCAGGAGCAGGTAGAGGACGGCGAGCGAGGCGAGGTTCGCGATGAGCGCGAGCGCCGAGTAGAACGGGTTCGCGAAGAGGACGACGGCCAGCCCGGAGGAGAGGAGCGCGAGCGCGGCGACGACCCAGACGACCCAGGCGAGGACGTTCCCGGCGTCGATCTCGGCGAGGATCACGACTCCGCCTTCCAGACGGGAACGGGTGTGTCGTAGAGTTCGCGGTCCGCCACCGGCATGCGCTTGACCGGCTCGGCGAGGAGCATGTCCTTCGTGTAGATGAGGTCGTCGCGGGAGTACTCCGAAAGCTCGTACTCGGCCTCGAGGGTGATCGCGTCGAACGGACAGGCCAGCTCGCAGTAGCCGCAGAAGATGCACCGCGACAGGTTGATCTCGTAGATCCGCGCGTAGCGCTCACCCGGGGAGACGCGGTTGTCCGGCGTGTTCTCGGCGGCGACGACCCGGATGCAGTCGGCGGGGCAGGCCGCCGCGCAGAGGGAGCAGCCGACGCACTTCTCGAGCCCGTTCTCGTGCCGCCAGAGCCTGTGGCGCCCGCGGAAGCGCGGGTACACGGGTCGCTTGTACTCCGGGTACTGCTGGGTGACCGGCTTCTTGAAGATCTGCCGGAACGTGACGGCGAAGCCCTTGAGCGAGTCGAGCGGCTGGGGCATCAGTCGAGGTAGGTGACGACGACCGCGGTGACCACCGCGTTCGCGGTCGCGACCGGCAGGAGGACCTTCCAGCCGAACTGCATCAGCTGGTCGTAGCGCAGGCGTGGGAGCGTCGCGCGGAGCCACATGAAGACGAAGATGAGGATCGCCAGCTTGACGAGGAACCAGATCGGGCCCGGGAGCGCCGGGCCGCCCCAGCCGCCGAAGAAGAGCGTCACGGCGAGCCCGGAGAGCGTGATCATGTTGATGTACTCGGCCATCGAGAAGAGGCCGAAGCGCATTCCGCTGTACTCGGTGTGGTAGCCGGCGACGAGCTCCGTCTCCGCCTCCGGGAGGTCGAAGGGCGGGCGGTTCGTCTCCGCGACGCCCGCGATGAAGAAGGTCAGCAGGCCGACGAACTGCGGGCCGGCGTACCAGATCGTGTCCTGCTGCTTTTGCGCGATCTCGACGAGGGAGAGCGACTGGGCCATGAGGACGACGCCGAGCACGGAGAGCGCGAGCGAGACCTCGTAGGAGACGAGCTGCGCCGCGGTCCGCATGGAGCCGAGGAGCGAGAACTTCGAGTCGCTCGACCAGCCGCCGACGAGGAACGCGTAGATGCCGACGGCGCCGAGCGCGAAGAGGAGGAGCAGCCCGATGGAGACGTCGACGACCCGGCCGCTGACGTCGTACGGGCCCCAGTGCCAGACGCCGCCGAAGGGGATGACGCTGAACGCCGCGAGCGCCGTCATGCCCGCCACGACGGGCGCGGCGAAGTAGAGCAGCTCGATTGCGTGCGTGGGGTAGAAGCTCTGCTTGCGGATGAGCTTCACGAGGTCGGCGATCGGCTGCAGGAGGCCGAAGGGGCCGGCCCGGTTCGGGCCGTAGCGGTGCTGCATGCGCCCGAGCAGCTTCCGCTCGAGCCAGGTGGAGTAGGCGAAGGCGCCGAGGACGAGGTTCACGATCAGGAACGCCTTGGCGACGTGGATCCACCAGGGCTCGTTCACCGCGGCCCTCCTGCCGCGAGCCGCACGACCTGCACCCGCTCCTCGAGGCCGGCGGAGTGGTCGGCCGCGATCCGGACGACGCCGCCCCTCAGCCTGCGGTCGACCCGCGCCCGGAGCTCGACGCTCGTCCCGTTCGAGGTGACGGAGACGGCGTCGCCCGTCGCGATCCCGCGCGCGCGGGCGTCCTCGAAGGCGATCTCCACCTCGGCGGGCGGGCGCTGAAACTGGAGCTCCGCGACGCGCTCGACGGCCGCGCCGCTGAAGAGCGGGCGGTAGCGGAGGAGGTCGAGGCCGGGCGCCGCGGACGTGGCCGTCGGCGCCTCGGGGTCCGGATGCGACCACTCGACGTCTCGGGCGGGCGGCAGCTCGGCCTGCTCGGCGGCCCTCGGGGCGGCCCACGGATCGACCGCGACGCCGAGACGCGCCGCGAGCCCGGAGAGGAGCTCGAGGGGGTCCGGCCCCGGCCCGGCTGCGGCGCGGCGGAGGCGCTGGGGGCGGCCCTCCAGGTTCACGAACGTGCCGTCGGACTCGAGGTAGCTCGCGGCGGGAAGGACGACGTCCGCCCACGCCGTCACTTCGCTCTGGAACATGGCGACTGCGAGCACGAAGCGCGCCCGCCCGCTCAGCTCGACGACGCGCGGGTCGTACGCGGCCTCGTCTCCCGAGACGACGAGGGCGCCGACCTCGCCCTCCGGCACGTCGGAGACCGTGCCGGCGCCGGCGGCGTGCCAGGCGGCGGCGACGCCGCGGCCGTTGGGCGTCCGGGGGAGGACGTAGACGGCGACGTCCGCCTTCGTGCGCCGGCGGAGCTCGCTCGCCAGCGCGCCGACGTGCCGGCCGCCTGTCGGGTCGTCCTCGGACCAGACGAGCGCGACGCGCTCCGCCGCGCGGAGCGACCGAGAGGCCGCCCGCAGCTCTTGCGGAAGTCCCTTTCCGGCCCGGAGCGCCGCGCACGTCTGCGCCGCCGCTCCCGGCGGGGCCTGCACCGAGCCGGACGGCCCGACCGTGACCACCTCGGCGCCGCCCCGGCGGGCGGCGCGCAGCCAGAGGTCGACGATCGGGGCGCGCTCGGCCACGGGGTCGTCGCCGAGGACGAGGCAGACGTCGGCGTCGCGAATCGCGGAGAGCGGTGCCCGGAAGGCGTCGAGCGCGGGGTCCCAGTCGTCCGGGAGAAGGGCGGCCCCGCCGCCGGCGGCGGTCGCGATCCGTGCGAGCGCGGTCGCCTGCTCGACCGTCTCCGCCCCCGAGAGCGCGACGAGAACCGGGCCGTCGGCCTCGCGCAACCCGCGCGCCGCCTCGTCGAGCGCCCGCTCGGCGCTCACCTCCTCGAAGCCCCGCCGGCGGACGCGCAGGAGCGGGGTCCGGATGCGGTCGGGAGCGCGCAGGTGGTCGTACGCGAAGCGGCCCTTGTCGCAGAGCCACCCCTCGTGGACGTCCGGGTGGTTTCGCGAGAGGACGCGCGCCACCTTGCCCTCGCGCGTCGTCGCCCAGACGTTGCAGCCGACCGGGCAGAGTCCGCAGACGGTCGGCACGTTCTGGATCTCCCACGGCCGCGCGCGGAAGCGGTAGGTCGTCGACGTCAGCGCGCCGACCGGGCAGAGCTCGAGCACGTTCCCCGAGAAGCGCGCCCGGTACGGCTCGTCCTGGAACGTGGCGATGAGCGACTGGGCGCCGCGGTTGACCGCCACGAGCTGCCCGTCCTCCGCGACGTTCTCGGAGAAGCGCGTGCAGCGGTAGCAGAGGATGCAGCGCTCGCGGTCGAGCGCGATGAGCGGCGAGATGGGGATCGGCTTGTCGAACGTCCGCTTGGGGAACTGCATGCGCGTGTTCCCGGGTCCGAAGCGGAAGGTGAGGTCCTGGAGCGGGCACTCGCCGCCCTTGTCGCAGTCGGGGCAGTCGAGGGGGTGGTTCAGGAGGATGAACTCGAGGATCGCGTGCTGTCCCTCGGCCGCCTTCGCGCTCGTCTGCGCCGTCCTGAGGACCATGCCGTCCTGGGCCGTGAGCGTGCAGGCGGCCTGGAGCTTCGGCATTCCCTCGACCTCGCAGAGGCACATGCGGCAGGCGCCGACGGGCGGGCCGAGGCGCGGCTCGTAGCAGAAGACGGGGATCTCGACGCCGACGGCGAGAGCCGTCTCGACCATCCCCTGGCCCCTGGGAGCCTCGACCTCCCGCCCGTCGATCGTGACGGTGACGAGCTCCGGCTCGCGCTGCGCGCTCATCGGCACGGTCCCGTGACGATCCGGCGCACACACGTACGCCGGGCGGCGCTACGCTCGAGGCGGAGGGAGGACCGCGGTGGCCCCGGGCGGCGTCCGTGGCAGGCGGGCGGGCTCACGCGTGGATCGGAACCTCGATCTGGCCGCGCAGGTGGGCGTGGTGCTGGTCGACGGGGGCGAGGACGTTCTCGAGCGACGACTCGCCGCCGAACGGGCACCCCCCCTCGTCGACGTGACGCTGGTACTCGTCGCGGAACTTGGCGACGTAGCTCGCGACGGGCATGGCGGCGGCGTCGCCGAGCGGGCAGAGGCAGTTGCCGAGAATCCTGTCGCAGACGTTCAGGAGGACGTCGAGCTCGCCCTGCGAGGCCTCCCCCTCGTCGATCTTCCGGAGGAGCTGCACCATCCAGCGCGTCCCCTCCCGGCAAGGCGTGCACTTTCCGCAGGACTCGTGCATGTAGAACTGCGCCACGCGGAGGCCGAGCTGCACCATGCAGCAGCGGTCGTCGATGACGATGACCGCCCCCGAGCCGAGCATCGTCCCCGCCTCGGCCATCGCGTCGAAGTCGAGCGGCGTGTCGACCTCGTCCGCGCCGAGCACCGGCACGGAGGAGCCGCCGGGGATGATCGCCTTCAGCTCGCGCCCGTCGGGGATGCCGCCGCCGATGTCGTAGACGAGCTCGCGGAGCGTCGTCCCGAGCTCGAGCTCGTAGTTACCGCCGCGGACGACGTTGCCCGAGAGGGAGAAGACGCGGGTGCCGGCCGAGTTCTCGACGCCGAGCTGCGCGTAGCGGGCGCCCCCGAGCTCGAGGATCTTGGGCACCGTGGCGAGCGTCTCGACGTTGTTGATGAGCGTGGGGGAGGCGTAGAGGCCGGAGATCGCCGGGAAGGGGGGCTTCGTCCGCGGCTGGCCGCGACGGCCCTCGAGCGAGTCGAGGAGCGCGGTCTCTTCGCCGCAGATGTACGCGCCCGCGCCGCGGTGGACGACCACGGTGAGGCCCCAGCCCGAGCCGAGCACGTCCGGGCCGACGAAGCCCGCGGCGCGCGCCTCCGCGAGGGCGGCCGCGACGACCTCGAACTCGGTCAGGTACTCGCCGCGCAGGTACACGAACGCGTGCGAGGCGCCGATCGTGTAGCTCGCGATGACGACGCCCTCGACGAACGTGTGCGGGATCCGGAGCATGATCTCCCGGTCCTTGAACGTCCCGGGCTCCGACTCGTCGGCGTTCGCCACGAGGTAGATGGGGTTCGGCGTGTCGCCCGGCTTCGGCAGGAAGCTCGCCTTCCGGCCCATCGGAAACCCGGCGCCGCCGCGGCCGCGCACGTTCGCGGCGAGCAGCTCGTCCAGGACCGCCTGCCGCTCCATCCCGACGGCCTTGCGGAGCGAAACGTACCCGCCGACCGCCTCGTACTCGGCGAGCCTGGTCAGGTCGCGCTCGCCGGCGTGCTCGAGGAGGAGCTCCCTAAGCGCCACGAAGCTCCCTCACGATGGCCGGGACGTCGCCCGGCCGTACCGGCTCCCGGTAGCGGTGGTCGACGGAGACGACCGTGCCCCAGCCGCAGCCGCCCGCGCACTCGACGGTGCGGAGCGTGACCTCGCCGTCCGGCGTGGTGTCGCCCGCGCGTACGCCGAGTTCGCGCTCGAAGGCCTCGAGGACCTGCTGGGCGCCGACGAGGGCGCAGGAGATGTTGGTGCAGACCTCGACCATGTGCCGGCCGACCGGCTCCAGGTGGTACATGTCGTAGAAGCTCGCGACGGCCTCGCAGTAGGCGGGCGTCAGCTCGAGCGCCTCGGCCACCTCGCGGAAGGCCTCGGCCGGCAGCCAGCCGCCGTGGCGCTCCTGTGCGAGCCGGAGCGCCGGCATGATCGCCGAGCGTGCCGACGGGTACTCCGCCGCGATCGCCCGGATCTCCTCGTAGAGCTCCCCGGGCGCCACGGCGCCCGCCGGGGGGTCGGTCGGGCTCGGCCGGCGCTCCATGCCTAGCGGTCGACCTCTCCCATGACCGTGTCGAGCGAGCCGACGATGGCGATCAGGTCGGCGACGAGGGCGTCCCGCATGCAGGTCGCCGTCGCCTCGAGCGCGACGAACGAGGGCGCGCGGAACTTGACCCGCCAGGGCTTCGGCCCGCCGTCGGAGACGAGGTAGCAGCCGAGCTCGCCGCGCGCCGACTCGACCGCCACGTAGACCTCGCCCTCGGGGACGCGGTAGCCCTCCGTCACGAGCTTGAAGTGGTGGATGAGGCTCTCCATCGAGGTATGCAGCTCGTGCCGGGGCGGGAGGACGATCTTCCGGTCGTCCACGATCCACGGCCCCTCCGGCATCCCCTCGACCGCCTGCTGGACGATGCGCGTCGACTCGCGCATCTCGTCCATGTGCACCTTGTAGCGGTCGTAGACGTCGCCGTTGTAGTAGACCGGCACGTCGAAATCGACCTGGTCGTAGGCGAGGTGCGGCTCCGCCTTGCGCAGGTCCCAGTCGACGCCCGACGCGCGGAGGACGGGCCCCGACTGGCCGAGCGCGATCGCGTCGGCGGCGGAGAGGAGGCCGATGCCCTTGGTCCGCTCGAGCCAGATCTGCTGGCGGTCGAGGATCGACTCGTAGTCGTCGATCCGCTCCTGCATGAGCTCGGCGAAGCGGCGGCACTCGTCGTAGAACCCGGTCGGGACGTCCTCCGCCAGCCCGCCCGTCTGGAAGTAGCGCGTGTGCATCCGCACGCCGGTGACGAGCTCGAAGAGGTCGAGGATCGCGTCCCGGTCGCGGAACGTGTACCAGAGCATCGAGATCGCCCCGATCTCCAGCGCCGACGTGCCGAGCCAGATGAGGTGCGAGTGGATCCGCGTGAGCTCGCAGAGGAGCATCCGCATCCACGTCGCCTTCGGCGGCGGCTCGACCCCCAGAAGCTTCTCGATGGCGAGCACGAAGACGAGCTCGTTGATCTGGAAGGAGAGGTAGTCGATCCGCTCCGGGTACGTGATCGCCTTCCACCACGTCTTCTGCTCCATGTTCTTCTCGAAGCCCGTGTGGAGGTAGCCGATGATCGCCCGGAGCCCGACGACCTGCTCGCCGTTCAGCTCGACGAGGAGACGCAGGACGCCGTGGGTGGAGGGGTGGTTCGGCCCGAAGTTGACCTCGAGGATGTCCCCCGACTCGCGCAAGGCCGGATCGACTTCGAGGATGCTCGGGATCGGCGAGGGAATGCGCGTCCCCGAGTAGATCTGCGGCTTCTCGGGCGCGACCGCCACGCTACTCCTCGCCCGAGAACCGCACCGGCTCGCCGCCGACGGGGTAGTCCTTCCGCAGTGGGTGCCCCTCCCAGTCGTCGTCCATGATGATGCGGACGAGGTTGGGATGGCCCTCGAACGGGATGCCCATCAGGTCCCACGCCTCGCGCTCGTGCCAGTCGGCCGTCGGCCAGACGCCGACGACGCTCGGGACGGCCTCGCCGTCCTCGACCCAGACCTGCAGCCGCAGGCGTGGCGCCTCCTGCGCCCCCGGCTCCAGGCGGAGGAGGTGGTAGGAGACCGAGAAGCGCGTCGGCTTCGAAGCGGGCTGTGACTGGAGCCCCCACGAGCCTGGTGCGTTGATGTCCCGTCCGCGGGCGTCGCCCCAGTAGCCTGCGACCCGGGTCCGGTTCCAGCCGAGGTAGTCGGTCGGCGTGACGTCGGCGAGGAAGTTGAAGCCGAGCTGGTCGCGGGCGAAGCGGGCGGCGTCCTCCAGGCGGGCGGCGTCGACGACGACGGTCGTCTCCCCGTGGGCCTCCCGCTCCTCGACGAAGCCCGGAACCGCCTCCCAGGTCACTCCGCGACCCCGCGCGTCTCGTAGGCGGGCGGGACGCCGGCGACGATCTTCTCCTGCAGGCGGACGATCCCCTCGAGGAGGGCCTCGGGCCGGGGCGGGCAGCCGGGGACGTGGACGTCGACCGCCACGATCTTGTCGACCCCCTGGAGGACGGCGTAGTTCGAGAACATCCCGCCGGAGCTCGCGCAGGCTCCCATCGCGATCACCCACTTCGGCGACAGCATCTGGTCGTAGATCTGGCGCAGCGGCGCCGCCATCTTGTGCGAGACCCGGCCGGAGACGATCAGCAGGTCGGCCTGGCGCGGCGACGAGCGGAACACCTCGGCGCCGAAGCGGGCGACGTCGTAGCGCGGGGACACGATCGCGATCATCTCCATCGCGCAGCAGGCAAGGCCGAAGGTGTCCGGCCAGATCGAGTTGCCCTGGGCCCAGGCGACCGCCTTCTCCACGGTCGTCAGCATCAGGCGATCCTCGATGTCCTCGACGCCGAGTTCGCGCTCGAACACGCTCGGCCCCTTACGCCGCATGAGCGTCCGCTCCGACTGGAGGCCGTAGTCGGCCAGGCGCTTGCGGCTCACCGCCACTCGAGCGCCCCCCGCTTCCACACGTAGACGTAGGCGATGACGAGGATGCCGATGAAGAAGCCGAACTCTGCGAGCGCGAAGGCGCCGACCTGGTCGAGGATCACCGCCACGGGATAGAGGAAGACGATCTCGATGTCGAAGACGATGAAGAGCATCGCCGTGAGGTAGAAGCTGACGGTGAAGCGCTGCTGCTTCGGCGGCCCGGTGGAGACGCCCGACTCGAACGGCATGCTCTGCGCGCGGGGAGCGCGGGTACGGCGCCTCGTCGAGAAGACGAACGAGAAGGCGAGCATCGAAGCGGGGATCGCCGCTGCGAAGAGC